>JBDKJR010000157.1:0-11542 GCA_039796515.1 Actinomycetota bacterium | reverse complement strand
CAACCGTCGTCCACGGACCCGTCAGACCCGTCGTGGAGTACTCAACCTCGAAGATCGTGCCATCCGGCACCAACGACGCACCCGAACCCGACAACAACTTCTGCAACGAGAACGTGCCGGTCTTGATGGTGAAGGGGTTGGTCACCGTCACGGGAACAGTGGTGCCATTGCCAATCGTGATCGAGGCGCTCGGCGGGTTGAACACCGGGGTGCCCCAGTTGACGCCACCGAACGAGGGAGCATCCTCAGTGAACGTCACCGTCGCACCGGTCGGAATGCCCGAAATCACGGTCGCAGCGGCACCCGCCACCAGCGTCACCGGAACCGACGGCCCGCCGTTCACGCTGTAGTTCACCGTGAACTCGGTGGCATCCGGCACCGCGTTAGTCGGGTCGGTGATGAGCTTCTGCAGCGAGAATGAGCCTGTCTGCAACGTGAACGGGTTCGACACCGTGACGGGCACGGTCGTGCCATTCCCGATCGTGATCGAGGCGCTCACCGGGTTGAACACGGGAGTGCCCCAGTTGACGCCCCCAAACGACGGAGCATCCTCGGTGAACGTCACCGTCGCGCCCGTCGGGAGACCCGAGATGACCGTCGGAGCAGCACCCGCGACAAGCGTCACCGCCGTCGAAGCGCCACCGTTGACGCTGTAGCGAACGGTGAATTCTTCGCCGTCAGGAACGGCGTTGGTCGGGTCTGTCACGAACTTCTGCAACGAGAACGAACCCGTCTGCAGCGTGAAGGGGTTGCTCACCGTCACAGGAACAGTGGTGCCATTGCCGATGGTGATCGAGGCACTCACAGGGTTGAACACCGGGGTGCCCCAGTTGACGCCACCGAACGAGGGAGCATCCTCAGTGAACGTCACCGTTGCACCGGTCGGAATGCCCGAAATCACGGTTGCAGCGGCACCCGCGACAAGGTTGACGGCGACCGAAGGGCCACCATTGACGCTGTAGTTAACCGTGAAGGTGGTCCCGTCGGGCACAGCGTCGGTCGGGTCAGTGATGAGCTTTTGCAGCGAGAACGAACCAGTCTGCAAGGTGAACGGGTTCGAGACCGTTACCGGAACCGTCGTGCCGTTGCCGATGGTGATGGATGCACTCGGCGGGTTGAACACGGGAGTGCCCCAGTTGACGCCACCAAACGACGGAGTGTCTTCGGTGAAGGTCACCGTCGCACCCGTCGGCAGGCCCGAGATCACCGTCGGAGCAGCCCCGGCGACGAGCGTTACGGGAGTCGAGGCTCCACCGTTGACGCTGTAGTTCACGGTGAACTCTGTGCCGTCGGGCACAGCATTCGTCGGGTCAGTGACGGACTTCTGCAACGAGAACGAACCCGTTTGCAGCGTGAATGGGTTGCTGACCGTCACGGGAACAGTCGTGCCGTTGCCGATCGTGATCGAGCTGTTGTTGAAGATGGGGGTGCCCCAGTTGACGCCACCGAACGAGGGAGCATCTTCAGTGAACGTCACCGTTGCGCCGGTCGGAATGCCCGAGATGACCGTGGCAGGCTCACCGGCGATGAGTTGAACGGCCGTGGATGCGCCACCGTTGACGCTGTAGCGAACCGTGAAGGGGGTCGCGTCGGGGACGACATTGCCCGGGTCGGTCACAAACTTCTGCAATGAGAACGAGCCCGTTTGCAGCGTGAAGGGGTTGCTCACGGTCACGGGCACAGTTGTGCCATTGCCGATCGTGATGGATGCACTCACGGGGTTGAAGACGGGAGTACCCCAGTTGACGCCGCTAAACGACGGGGCGTCTTCTGTGAAGGTGACGGTCGAGCCCGTCGGGATTCCCGAAATTACGGTCGGAGTGGCACCTGCCACCAAGTTGACAGCGGTCGAGACTCCACCGTTAACGCTGTAGCGAACCGTGAAAACTTCACCGTCAGGAACCGCGTTCGACGGGTCGGTGACGAGCTTTTGCACAGAGAACGAGCCAGTGGGGTCACTCGAGGTGACCGTGATGATCGGAAGGTCAGAGTTGTAGTGCGACGAAGCACCAGAAAGGTCGAAGATCAAGCCTTGAATCTCGCCGGTTCCCGTGCCGATGACGCGAGCCTGAACAGTCACCGAGATCGTATTGCCGCCGAAGTTCACGTGCTGATTGTTGGGCAGCGTACAGTCGCCTCGACTCGCGGAGGGGAGTGCTGGAGCCTGCCACGCACACCCATCTGCGAAGTACACGGTTCGATTTGTCGGATTGTTAGGCTTGATGTAAGTCGCCTGAACCGAGATGACGTCGAATAAAGAGCCATCGAGCGTGGGGCCGGCCATCAGGAGGCTGTATCCCTGCGTGGCTGTACCACCAGTGAGCGTGTACGTAACGATATCGCCAACTGTGACCGTCGACGGGCCGGTCAGGGTGGAGTTATTGCGGGACTGAGACTGAATCTTGTCGACAAAGATGTAGCGACCAGTGGGGGTCGACACGAGGTTGACGTCGGGCGCGGATGCCGTGATCCTGAACGCCCTCGAGGTCAACCAGGCCGCCGTGTCTCTCGTGATCTTGACGGTATAGCGGACTTCTTGGCACGAGTTTGCTGCGAGGTTTGCAATGGTTTTCGTCGCACCCCCGTCGAGGTTTACGAAGGTATTGGTGGCGTCCCAGACCCAGTTGACCGACACGTTGCTGACAGCCGTCGACGTGATGTTGCAGACGGTAGCGCCGATCGGAAATTGGTCGGGGCCCGTCGTCACGTCGTTGCTGTCGAGACCCATAAGCGACCACTCAAGTACCGAGATGCTGAGTGAATCCGTCGCCGCTTGAGCGGGCGTCGCCTGGCTAAGCGGAGCGAAGAGCGACCCGATGAGCGCGACAACCGCCATGACCGCGGCGAAACGCCGAGGACGAGGGGCGACGGGCTGCGAAGGCTGTGACTCTGACACGATGACTCTCATTCGGGTTGAGGCTCGTCCGATGGGTGACCGGACTGTCGCGTCGATGGCATGGTACATGCCAAAGATAGACACACCAGATTCCCAGGTTTCGCGGGAGATGGAAAGTGACGGGCGCCCCCCACTTCAGGGGCCGTTTCGCTCCTCGAGAGCGCGCCCCGCGCATCCGGGAGCCGTTTTGGGTCATTGACACCATGATGTATCGTTTTTCGATAGATATCGCCCGACTATCGATAGGAACGCGATGAACCGCCTCACGACCATCTCGCTCAAGGCCCTCATCGGGGTATTGCTAGCTCTGCTGCTCTTGTGTCAGGTTGCCGTTGTCCCGGCAATTGCGGCCGAAATGGCCACGCGCATCCCGCCACTCGCGTATTTGCAGTGGCCCGGTGTCGTCGCGGCGGCCAATTTCGTTCTGTGCCTGCAGGTCGCACTCGTGTGCGTCTGGCGACTGCTGACGCTCGCGGGCGAAGGCATCATCTTCAACGAGCGCGCGTTTCGATTCGTCGACGTCATCCTTGGCGCGATCATCGTGGCCACCGTCGTGGTGCTCGGATCGCTCGTGATTATCGCCAATGCTCAAGCCGCGACGCCGTCGATCGCCCTCCTCGGAGTGTTGGGCGTTGTCGTCGGCAGCATCCTCGCCTTGCTCGTCGTCGTCTTGCGAGGGCTGCTGCGCCAAGCCACGCAGCTCGAGAGCGACCTGGCTGAGGTCGTCTAATGCCCATCATCATCAACATCGACGTGCAGTTGGCGAAAAAGAAGATGTCGGTCGGCGACTTCGCCGCCGCCATCGACATCACGCCCGCGAACGTGGCCGTTCTCAAGAACGGTCGGGCCAAAGCCGTGCGGTTCTCAACCCTCGATGCGATCTGTCGCGTACTCGAGTGCCAGCCCGGCGACATTCTCGTGTGGGTTGCCGACGAGGAGGCCGGCGCATGACCGCCCTCAACCGCACGACGCGGTCGTCGCACTGGAGTCAGCCCATCGTCGCGCAGTTGCGCGACGCCACGCGGTGTCCGGTGTGCGGGCGGTCGCTTCAGTCGGGAATGTGCCCCGCGTGCGGCGCCGACCTTCGAGGAGCGCCGGGCGCGGCGGTGTGGAGCGCGGCGTCGGCCGCGGCGGCAGCACTGACGTCTCTCGAGCGGGCGGTGGCGAGCATCCCGCAACGACCGCTTGAACCGCGCGTGCCGGTGACGTCGCCGACGGCACCCGCCGCACCCGCCCCGCTCTCACCCGCCGCACCAGCTCCGCGGGCGAGCACGACAGTGCAATCGGTGCTCGCTGTCGCCGGGGCGGGACTCATGGCCACCGCCGCCCTCGTCTTCACCTTCTTTAACCGCGACCTAACCGACCCCCTTGCGCGCGCGGTCGTCGTGGGCATCGCAGCGCTCGTGTTCATGGGCGGGGCTCCCGCTCTCATGCGCCGCGCCTTGCGCGTGTCGGCCGAGTGCTTCGGCCTTCTGGGCGGAGTCTTCGTCGCGCTCACGGTCACCGCACTCAATGAAGCTGCTGTGGCCACCGTCGACCCGTGGGCTGCGGCCACGATCGACGCCCTCGTGGCGGGAACCGTGGCGCACAGTCTCGGTGTGCGAACCGGCATTCGGTCGTGGATGCTCACCGGCACCCTCGCCCTCCCCCTCGTGCCGCTGTTCGCGAGTGCGGCGCTCACCGGCTCACCGTTTCCGCTGTGGGGGCCGCTCGGCTCGGCGGCCATCGCGCTCGCGCTACTCGAGGCGTCGACGATGTTCACCCAGCGTCGGGGGGTGGACGTGCGGGCCGAACGCGCTCTGCTCGTGGCCGTGCTGCTCGCTGCCCTCGCTCTCCTCGCGGCGCGCGTGCTCGACCTTCCCGACGCGGGCTCGCTCGCTTGGATCGGTGCCACCGCCGCGGTGCTGGGTGCTGGCGCCATCGCCGCGCGGGCGACGCGCCATGCTCTGCGCGTGCTGCTGAGTGCGATTGCGGGGGCGAGCGTTCCCCTCGCGCTCGTGCTCGCAACGGGCACGCTGACGACGGAGGCGTGGGGCGGGCCGGCATTGGCGCTCGTGATCGTGCCCCTCGCCGCGGGCTTCGGTCTGCTCGTGCTCGTCGCAGTGACGCGAGCAGGCCGACCGACGCGGCGTCGCACGGTCGTGGCGGGTGCCATGAGCATCGTCGTCGCGAGCGTGATGCCATCGGCGATGCTCGCCGCGTTCGGAGCCGTCTTGTCTTTGGTGCCGATTGACGAGCGGTCGCGTGACTCGGTCATTAATGAGGTGAACGGCCTCGCCGCGGTACTGGGTCTTTTCGTCGTGGCGCTCGTGTTCGCGGCACACGCGTGGCTCATCGGTTGGCGAGCCGGGCGACCCACGCCCGCCCGCTCCGCGGCGAGCGCCGCTGCACTGTGGGCGCTCGGCCTCGCCGCACTCGGCGCCCTCGGGCTCGTGCAGGTCACGGGCGCGACGCGAGCGACCGTGGCGATCGTGCTGGTGGGGGCCGCATCCCTTATCGTCAGCATGACGCCAGCGGGGCGACGCGCCTCTGCCGCACTGCGCGCGCCGATCGTGCTCGCCGCGCACGCCGCGCTGCTCATCGCCGTGTCGCTCTCGTGGAGCTCGTGGGTGTCGCCCCTCTTGGCGGTGCTTCTCGGTCCTCTCGCTCTCGTGGCGCTTGCCGCCCTCGCGACGACAGTGCCGCGCGTTCTGCGCCCCGCACACCTGGCCGTCGGTAGTTCGTACGGGCTCATCCTTATTGCCGTCGCCCTGGGTCTGATTCCGCTCGACACGGCCGGTCACGTGAGCGTGACGGCAACCGCGGGCCTCATTGTCGCGATCGTGGCGACGCTCAGCGGTCGACTGCGTACCGACTATTGGGCGACCGTGCTGACCGTCACGTCGGTTCCGTTCTTATTGGCCGTTGCGCTCGTCATCGGCGAACGCAGTGCCTGGGTGATTCTGTCGACCTCGGCGATGATCACGCTCGCGACGATATTGGTGCTGACACGCCGCCGCGAACTCGCGCCCGCGGTCCGCGCCCTCGCCGCGGCAGTGGTCGTTCCGTCGATCGCGGTCGTCTTGGTCAACCTCGGCGCCGTCGCACTCGAGACGAGCGGCTCACCCGTAGTGCTGCCGACGATTGCCGTCGTGGTCGCTGCCGCCCTTACCGTGGCCCGCCGAGTAGAGACGTTGCTCGTGGGCCGCGGGCTCGACGCTGCCTCAGCGCGTGCTGTCACGGTCGCGGGCGAAACCACCACGTGGGTCACGGCCGCCCTCACGGTGACCCTCTCCTTCGTGCGCGACGCCGCCGGGGTGCCGACCGCAGCACTCGTACTTGCGCTTCTCGCGGTTGGAGCGGGGCTTGCGGCCACGACACGTCGAGCCGCTGCCTACTGGTGGGTCGGTGCCCTCTTGGCGACCGCGGCCATCTGGTGCCTGTGGTTTGTTATCGGGGTCACCTCACTCGAGGCCCACGTCTTGCCGCCCGCACTGACGGCCGCCCTGGTTGCCCTCTCGCTGACGGCAGCGGGCCGCCCCCAGCCACGGCTCTTTGCTGCGGGGGCGCTTGCGGCGATCCTGCCCGTGGCGGGGCTGCTCGCCCTCGGAAGCGAGGGCTCGACCGAGCGCCTGGTGGCTCTGCTCAGCACAGCGGCCGCTCTCGTGGTGGCGGGCCGACTGCTCTCGTCGCCCACCACCCCTCTCGCGTCGCGCCTCGCGCCCCTGCGAGCGGTCAGTCTCGGCGTGGCCATCGTCGCAAGCATGGCCGGCACGATTCAGGGCACGCGTTTCGGACTCGGTCTCGACACGGTGGATGCTCCATCCGCCGTGACCCTCGCCCCCGTGGCGCTGGCGCTCACGCTCGCCCTGGCGGGTGCCGTGCCCGCGGCGCTCGCCGGACTTCTGCTCGCTCGCGACGCAACGCCGGATCAGCGCCGGTGGGCGCTCGTGCCCGCCATCACGGCCATCGTCGTCGCCGGATGCTCGGCGATCGACGCCGATCAGCTTCCGATCGCGTGGATCAGCGCCATGGGCTTCACCCTGCTCGTGGCCATGGTCGTCGCGGTGTGGCGCGAGCAATCCGTGGCGACGGTGTTGCCGCGCGTGTGGGTGCTCTTCGCGCTCGCGCTTGGCACGGCCATCGTCGCGTGGAGTCCGCGCGACCTGCGGGTGGAATGGTTCTCGGTGCCGCTCGGGGTCATGCTGTTGGTCGCGGGCACGGTGGTGCTTGTGCGCGGCTCGAGCGCGGCATCCGCCCCCCTGCATCACTGGCCCATGGGTCGCTCGGGCTCGTGGGCTCTGCTGGGCCCCGGCATCGTCGTCACGGTGTTCGCCTCGATGCTCGCGACCGCAACCGACCCGCAGACCTGGCGCGCCGTGCTCGTGATGTCGTTCGCCCTCGTCGCGATTCTTGTCGGCGTGCGCTGGCGCCTCGCCGCGCCGTTCGTGCTCGGCATGATCATTTTGCCCATCGAGAACGTGCTGGCGTTTTCGGTGCAAATCGGTCGGGGCATCGAAGCGATGCCGTGGTGGATCACGCTCGCGGTCGTCGGCGTGGTGCTACTGGTGATCGCCGTGGGGTCGGAGCGTCGCTCGGGTGACGAGGGTGCCCCCACGGCGCGGCTGCGTGACCTGAGGTAACGGGAGGAAACTGACCACGACGCGCCTCTCGCCAAGGGGCGCGTCGTGGGGCAGGATGGCGGAATCAGCGCTCGTTGTCGTGAGCGCCCGAGCCGGAGGTCTCCCCATGTCCGCAGGTTCCGTCGCCGACACCAAATCGTCGTGGCTGCCACTCTTCGTCGTCATGCTGGCCCAGGTGCAGCTGGCGTTTAACGCCTGGAACGTCTCTATCACCGGCATCACCGAAGACTTGGGCATTTCGCCAACCACCGTGGGTCTCGCCAATACCGCGAGCACCTTCGCCGTGTCGGCCTTCTTGCTCTTGGGCGCGAAGATCACGGCCAAGATCGGCCCCGTGCTCGCCTTCCGCATCGGCGTGATCATTCCGGCTCTCGCCGCGATCCTGATCGCGACGGCGCAAGACGGTTCGGTGCTGTTCATCGCCCAGTCGATCACGGGCGCATCGAACGCCATCACGCTTCCGGCGCTCACGATCATCATTGCCGCGAGCTTCCAGGGCAAGCAGCAGGCTTCGGCGATCGGATACTTTGCCGCGAGCATCCCGCTCGCTCAGGTTGTCTCGCTCCTCATCGCGGGTCAGTTCGCCTCGACGATCGGCTGGCGCTGGTCGTTCGTGCTCGTCGCCTCGATCGGTCTCATCAACTTCGCTGCGAGCTTCTTGCTCAAGCCCGTGCCGGCGCAGAAGAACCTCATCGTTGACTGGACCGGTGGCGCGCTCGCCGCGATCTCGATCTTGCTCATCAGCTTCGGCATGAGCGTCATGAACGACTGGGGTTTGCTGACCGCCACGAGCAACGCGCCGATCGCGCTCGGCAGCTTCTCGATCGTTCCGCTCTTCTTCGTGGCAGCCGTCATCTTTGCGCAGCTGTTCTTGAGCCGCACCCGCAAGCGCATGGCCGAGCAGAAGGTGCCGCTCGTGAACCTCGACATTGTGGGCGAGCGCTCAGAGCGCGCCACGGTCTGGGTCATGGGCATCATGCTCTTCGTCGGAACCGCCGTGAGCTTCTTGATGCCCCTCTACATGCAGGTCGTGCAGGGCTTTGTGGGCATCGAGGTGTCGTTCGCCGTGATTCCGTACACGATCTCGATCTTCATCGCCAACACGCTCGTCGCGCGGCTGTATGGGCGCTTCGCGCCCCGCACGATCGCGAGCGTCAGCATGACCGTGGTCACCCTCGCCCTCGTGTGGCTCTCGTTCACGATCGCCAACGACTGGGGTCAAGTCTCGGTCGTCATCGGCCTTGTCGTGCTCGGCCTCGCTCAGGGCTGCGTCGTGGCTCTCGTGTTCAACTCGCTGCTCACCTCGGCGCCGAAAGAGAACGCCGGCGACGTCGGCGCGATTCGCGGCGTGACCCACAACCTCTCGGGCAGCGCGGGCATCGCGGTGGCGTCGGCCTTCGCGGTCGGACTCTTGACCTCGAGCGCCTACGCCGCCGCCACGGAGTCGGAGGTGTTCACGCCCGAGATCGTCGAGCAAATCAACTTCGACAACACCAACTTCTTCACCAACGCCCAGCTCGAACAAGTGCTCTCCGAGCGCACCGACGCGACCGAGGAACAAATCGCCTACGCGGTCGACCAGTTCACGCAATCGCGACTGGATGCCCTGCGCACGACCATGCTCGTGCTCGGTGGCCTCGCCGCCCTCGCGATCGTCCCGGCACGACGCATGCCGGGCTTCCAGAAAGACGACCTCTACGTCGGCTACCCGAAAGACCAAGAAAAGAAGAGCTAGCGCTCGACATGACGAGGGCCCCGGTGCATCGCACCGGGGCCCTCGTCATGCATCCGTCGCCGGCGCTCGCCGCCTAAGCGATGAAGCGCGACTCGATCGTCGACAGCAGGGTGCGCACCGAGACACCCGTGGCGCCCGCGTCGAGGTAGCCGTAGGCCGGGCCCTCGTTGACCGCGGCACCCGCGATGTCGAGGTGGGCCCACGGAATCTTCGAGCCGTCGGCACGCGTGCCCACGAACTCGCGCAAGAAGATGCCCGCGACGAGCATCCCGCCATCGCGATTGCCCGGCTTGAGGTTGGTCATGTCGGCGAAGCGCGAGTCGAGCTGCGAGCGCAGTTCTTCGGGCAGGGGCATGTGCCAGTGTGGCTCGCCCGTGTCGCGGCCCGCGGCAACGATCGCGCCCGCCAGGTCGTCGTCGCCCATGACGCCTACCGTGCGGCGGCCGAGCGACACGATCGCGGCACCCGTGAGCGTGGCGACGTCGATGATGGCGTCGGGGTTCTCTTCGCTCGCGAGCACCATGCCGTCGGCCATGACGAGCCGGCCTTCAGCGTCGGTGTTCATGACCTCAACAGTCGTGCCACCGCGCATCGTCAAGATGTCGTTGACGCGAATGGCCGTCGACGAGATGAGGTTCTCGGCCATGCAGAGGTAGGCCGTCAAGCGAACAGGCAGTCCGAGTCGAGCAGCGGTGAGCACCAGGCCCAGCAGCACGGCGGCGCCGCCCATGTCGTTCTGCATGCCGTTCATGGCGTCGGCGGGCTTGACCGAGATTCCGCCCGTGTCGTAGGTAATGCCCTTGCCGACAAGACCCACGTGCTTCTCGGCGCCCGCGGGCGCGTACGAGACCTTCACGAGGCGCGGCGGTCGCGACGAGCCCTGGCCGATGCCGATGATGCCGCCACAGCCTTCGGCGGCAAGCTTCTTCTCGTCCCACACCTCGACCGTGACGGGAGCTCCCTTCGCCGCCTCGACGGCCGCGTCGGCGAACGACTGCGGGTAGAGGTCGCCGCCCGAGCGGTTGGTGAGGTCGCGCACGAGGGCAACGTGGTCGGCAATGACCCGGATGCGCTCGATCGCCTCGCCCGTGACCGAGGCCGCCGTGCAGACGGTCACCGCACCGACCGGCGCCATGACCTTCGACGCGGTCTTGGAGCGGTACCCGGTGAAGGCGTACGCCGCCAGGGACGCGCCCTCGATCATGGCGTGCACGTGCGCTTCGTCGTCGAGACCGAAGGAGAGCGCGATCGAGCCGGTGCCGACCAGCTGACGAACCGCCGAGCCGGCGGCCCGCCGAGCCGCGTCTGCCGACACGGTCGCACCGAGACCCACGACGGCAACCGTCGCGCGCGAGCCCTCCAGCGCCGGCAGACGAACGAGCTCGTCAGCCTTTCCGGTGTACCCGACGGCAGCGAGCTGAGCGTGCAGGCCCGACAGCAACGGATGCGCGACGAGTTCGGGGCCGTCGGCGCCCTGTCGCGCCGCGACGACGACAACATCGACGTCGAGAGTGGAGGGGGCTGCAGGAGAGGTGGTTACCGTCAGGCTGGTCATGCGTGGTCCGTTTCTCAAGCGAAGAATGATGAGGCGCACGACGGTGCGCCGTCTCCTCCAGGCTATTCCGTTTCCCCACGGGGCGATATGGTGACGACGGTTCTTCCCCGATTCTTGCCAGCAGCCAGAGAGGCGCGACCATGACCTCCGAGCCGTCCCCCGCCGAGAGCGAATCGCGCGCGGCATCCCGCGTCACATGGTTGCGGTCGGGCCCATTCGCGATTGGCTTCATCGGCACGCTCGGGGTGCTGTTCGCCCTCTTGCTCGGGGCCGCCGTTTCGCAGCTGGCCTACACGATCACGCTCATCTTCTTGGCAACGTTTATCAGCCTGGGGCTCTACCCCGTCGTCACGCGGCTCGAACGACGCGGCCTGCCGAAGTGGGCGGCGATCAGTGTCGTGCTCGCGGCGTTTCTCGCCGTCGTCGCCGTGTTGCTCGTGCTCATCGTTCCGATCGTGATCGAACAAGCCACCGAGCTCGCGCGCACGCTTCCCGAGAATCTGACCGACATCGAAAACCAGGGGTGGTTTCTCGATCTCGACGCACAGTTCAACGGGTATCCGTTCATCCTGCTCGAGTGGTTGCGCGTGTCATCTGCTGACCCGAACCTCTGGATCACCGTCGGTGGCGGTGCCCTGCGGATCGGCGCCGACATCATTAACGGCACGTTCGGCGTGCTTCTCGTCGTGGTGATCACGCTCTACTTCGTCGCCTCGCTCGACTCGATGAAGCAC
>JBDKJR010000156.1:0-3298 GCA_039796515.1 Actinomycetota bacterium | reverse complement strand
CCTCCAGCGCGCCCGCGCGGGTCGCGGTCAATCGCGGCGGCCGACCACACGTGCTCGCGCCGGTGCTCGCTCGCCTGCACGACCTCGACGGCGTCTGCGCGCCAGAAGCTCTTCTTGCGATCGTCGCTCACACGCGCTCGAACCGTCTCGCCCGGAATCGCGTCGCTCACAAACACCACGCGGCCGTCGAGACGGCCGATCGAGATGCCGCCGTGCGCAATCTTGTCGACAGCCAGCTCGATGATCGTTCCGATGTGTTCGCCCATCCCCCCAGCCTAGGCGCGGCCCGTAGCATCGAGCCGTGCGCCTCTATCTCGCCTCGACCTCACCGGCCCGGCTCGCGACCCTGCGCGCCGTGGGCATCGAGCCCGTCGCGATCGCCCCGGGGGTCGATGAAGAGGCTGCGGTGGATGCGGCTGCGGCCGCGCATCCCGATGGCCAATTGCCCGCCGCCGAAATGGTGCAGTTGCTCGCGCGGCTCAAGGCCGAGGCCGTGCTCGACCCCGAACGACTGGCGAGCGCTGACCTCACCGTCGCGCAGCTCGACGGGTTCATTCTCGGCGGCGATTCGGCCTTCGAGCTCGACGGCACGGTGTTCGGCAAGCCGCACGAGCCCGCGGTCGCGCGCGAACGCTGGCTACAGCAGCGCGGACGCAGCGGCGTGCTGCACTCCGGGCACTGGCTCATCGACCACCGCGGTGGCGCCGTGCGCGGTGCGGCTGGTCGCGCATCGAGTGCGATCGTGCACTTCGCCCGAGACATCGACGACGCCGAGATCGACGCCTACATCGCCACGGGCGAGCCGCTCAGCGTCGCCGGGGCGTTCACGATCGACTCGAAGGGCGCGGGCTTCATCGATCGCATCGAGGGCGACCCCCACAGCGTCGTCGGGCTCTCGGTGCCGCTCCTGCGCACTCTCGTGCACGAACTCGGGGGCCGCTATACCGATCTCTGGAACCGCTAAGCGATTCGCGTCCCTTTTGTGGAGGCCCGCCAAACACAGCGACCTCCCACACCTCTAGGCTGGTGAACCATGGCCCGCATCACGAAGATTCTCATCGCTAACCGAGGCGAGATCGCCGTTCGCGTCATCCGCGCCGCGCGCGACTCTGGCATCGCCACTGTTGCCGTCTATGCCGATCAAGATCGGGATGCTCGCCACGTGCGCCTCGCCGACGAGGCCTACGCCCTCAACGGCACGACGAGTGCCGAGACTTACCTCGTCATCGACAAGCTGCTCAGCATCGCTCGCCGGTCGGGAGCGAACGCAGTGCACCCGGGCTACGGCTTCCTCGCCGAGAACGCCGACTTTGCGCGCGCCGTCATCGACGCGGGCCTCATCTGGATCGGGCCGAGCCCCGAGGCCATCGAGAAGCTCGGTGACAAGGTCAGTGCGCGGCACATCGCCGAGAAGGTGGGCGCTCCGCTCGCCCCCGGAACCCTCAACCCCGTCAGCGGCGCCGACGAGGTGCTCGAGTTCGTCGATCTGCACGGCCTGCCCGTTGCCATCAAGGCGGCCTTCGGCGGTGGCGGTCGCGGCCTCAAGGTCGCCCGCACCCGTGAAGAGATTCCCGAGCTGTTTGATTCGGCCACGCGCGAAGCCATCGCCGCCTTCGGTCGCGGCGAGTGCTTCGTCGAGAAGTACCTCGACAAGCCGCGCCACGTCGAAACCCAGTGCCTCGCGGATGCGCACGGCAACGTCGTCGTCATCTCGACGCGCGACTGCTCGCTGCAGCGCCGTCACCAGAAGCTCGTCGAAGAGGCGCCCGCGCCGTTCTTGACGGCCGAGCAGACCGAGCTTCTCTACAGCTCGTCGAAGGCGATTCTGAAAGAGGTCGGCTACCTCGGTGCCGGCACGTGTGAGTTCTTGATTGGCGCCGACGGCACCGTCTCGTTCCTCGAGGTCAACACCCGCTTGCAAGTGGAACACCCGGTCTCTGAAGAGGTCACGGGCATCGACCTCGTTCGCGAGCAGTTCCGTCTCGCAGAAGGCGAGCCGCTCGGCTACGACGACCCGGTGGCTCACGGACACTCGTTCGAGTTCCGCATCAACGGTGAAGACCCGGGCCTCAACTTCATGCCCATGCCGGGCCCCGTGCACGCTCTGCGTTTTCCGGGCGGACCGGGCGTGCGTGTCGACTCGGGTGTCACGACGGGCGACGTCATCTCGGGCTCGTTCGACTCGCTGCTCGCCAAGCTCATCGTCACGGGCAAGACGCGCGATGACGCGCTCGAGCGCTCGCGTCGCGCGCTCGCCGAGTTTGAAGTCACCGGCCTGCCGACCGTTCTGCCTTTCCACCGCGCGATCGTCGACGACCCGGCCTTCGCACCAGCTGACGGCGCCCCGTTCACGGTCTACACGCGCTGGATCGAGACCGAGTTCGACAACCAGCTCGAGCCGTGGAGCGGCTCGCTCGCCGAGCCCACGGCCGAGCCGGCGGCTCGACACACCGTGGTCGTCGAAGTGAGCGGCAAGCGCCTCGAGGTGTCCCTGCCCGAGACCCTCATGCCCAGCTCGGCCTCGCGCGCCTCGACCGCCCTGCAGGCGGCGCCCAAGCGGCGCGGCGGCTCGGCCGTGGCCGCAGGCGCCTCGGGCGATGCCGTCAAGAGCCCCATGCAGGCCACGGTCGTGAAGCTCGCTGTCGCCGAAGGCGACAAGGTCGTCGCGGGTGACCTCGTCGTGGTGCTCGAGGCGATGAAGATGGAACAACCCCTCACGGCCCACAAAGACGGCGTGGTGAGCGCCATCGGCGCCGCAGTGGGCGAGACCGTGGCCTCGGGTCACGTTTTGCTCACCATCACCGACTAGGTCGCACACGCGAAACGGCGCCCTCCCGAAACCTCGGGGCGGGCGCCGTTCGTCGTGAGCGGGGTTAGTCGCGGGGCACGTGCATCGCGCGCGCAGCATCCGTGATGCCGCCCGAGAGCGAGGGATAGACCGAGTACGCACGCGCCAACTGGTCGACGGTCAGTCGGTGCTCGACGGCGAGGGCCACGGGCAAGATGAGCTCGGAGGCGTGCGGGGCCACGATGACACCGCCAATGACGGTTCCCGAGGTCTTGGCCGCGAAGATCTTGATGAAGCCGTCGGTGACGCCCTGCATCTTGGCGCGCGGGTTGGTCTCGAGCATGAGCTTGAAGGTGATGCCGCGGGTCTCGCCATCTTCGATCTGCTTTTGCGAGAAGCCCACGGTGGCGATCTCGGGGGTCGTGAAAATGTTCGAGGTGACGTTGCGCAAGCGAATGGGCGTGACCGCGTCACCCATTGCGTGATACACGGCCGTGCGGCCCTGCATGG
>JBDKJR010000155.1:0-5720 GCA_039796515.1 Actinomycetota bacterium | reverse complement strand
ACCGGGTCAAAACCATAGTTCGGATCAATGAATCCGAAGATCAGTGACGTGAGAACAACCAACACGGCAGCGGCGAGCGCGCGCGTTCGCGTGACAGCGGCAAACCACTCGGTCGCTCGCGTGACCCCCGCGTCGATCGCCGCGTACCAGCGACCAATGCGGCGTGTGTTCGATGCCACGGTGCTGTTGAGCAGCTCGGCGGGGAATGCCACGAGCAGCAAGATCGCGAGAGCCAAGCCTCCCGCGGCCACGATCACGATCGGCGAGCTGACGATGCGGTCAATCGTCGGAATCTGTTCACTGATCGCCGAGGGTGCTGCGGGGTTCGAGCGATCGACGGACGTCGCGCCCTCACCGCCATCGGGAGACGTCGCCTCAGGGCTCTTCTCAGCCGAGGGAGCACCGACCGACTCTTTTGCCGGATCGAGCGGAATGGCAACCACCGACACGGGAATCGCTACCGTCGACGACACTCCCCCGGGAGGCGTCGCAATCGCAACGAGCGTGTGATCTCCCGACTCGAGATCGGCGGGAATGGTCACCTCGAGCTCAAACGAGCCCAGCGCGTCGACAACGGCAGAACCCAACACCTGCGGGGTCGAACGAATCTCGACGACGACACTCGTACCGGTCGGAAGACCCTGGGCCGAGAGATTCAACACCTGGCCCGGGGTGAGGGGCCCGCCGTCGTAACCCTCAAGCGTCCATGGCAGCGGCGTGGGCGTCGGGGTGGCGATCGTCGCCGCCGGCACGGTGACCGAGACGAACGAGGTGTAGGCAGAGAACCCGTCGATCGAGCGGTCAGACGACACCTCGAAGTCATTGGTGTCGAAACCGACCGACTGTTGCAGCGCGCGGTAATTCGCCGTGCCCACGGGAAGGCTCGCGGTGCACTGCCACGCGCCCGACGCCGACACGATCGCGGAACACACCGTGGCCGCGGATGCTGTGCGAACGAAGGCACGATAGCCCGGTATGCCACGACCAATGAAACGCACCGAACCGTCGCTCAGCACTGTGGCATCGAAGGCTGTGGGAGTCGTCGGGATGCGAACGAAGACGTCGTCTTGTTCGAAGTACGTCTCTTCGAAGTCTTGCTGGGTGTAGAAGTTCCAAATTCCCGGAGCGAGGTTCGACTGTGCGCACGCGACGGTGGGCGGGTTGCCGACCGAGTCGCAGTCGACGAGCAAGGTAAAGCTCGACCCTTCGCCGTTGAGAATGGCGTTGAAAACGCGGGTCTGCAGAAAGACACCGCTCACACCCGAGGCGGTCATCGACACGCTCGCCGGACCAATCGAAAACGACGTCGACGGGGGCGGCGGAACAAAGACTCCTTGAATGAAGTCACCAAAGTCAGACGCCGTCTGAGCGCCCGTGACGTCAAAGCCGTCGGCGCGGAAGGACGCTGCGCCGTAGTTCCACGTGGGGGCGGAGCCCGTGCACGACCAGTTGCCCGATGCGGGCACGACCGCCACCTCGCAATACAGGTTGCCGGGCGGCGGAGTACCCAGCGGGTACACGAAGACCGAAACGCGACCGAAAGCCGGGCCGACTCCCGCGATCGTGGGCGTGAGCCCTGGCCACTCGTTGTCGAATTCGGGGTGGCTCGTCACCGTCACCGGAAGGTCGGTACCGACGGTCACGGTCACCGCGTTGCTCGGCGCGCTCGGGTTGGGGTCACCGGCAACCTCGGTCGAGGTGGCGACCAGCTCGTAAACCCCCACGCCCGGCACCGTCACGTCGCAGCCAAAGGAGGTGTCGGTGTAGAGCACATACGCCGTGCAGCTTGCCGCGACAACGCCGCCTTGCGATGCCGTCACGGTGACCTCTTGATCGAGGCCCCCGGCGTCGACCACGGTTCCGGTAACGGAAACTGTGGTCGAAATGGTTCTGACGTCGTCAGCTGGCGTCACGATGGTCGGAGCGCCGGGGGCGGCGATCGCGACCGAAACCCCGGCCACGAGAGAGCCCACGGCGATCGCCGCGACCGTGCCGACCGCGAACCCGCGACGGAGAGGAGATGACAGCAACGACACCGGCGTACCTGTTTCGTGAAAGACGAGGAGCCCGCGCGGGGGTCGCGGACGCCGACAGGATAACGCGAGAAGGTTTCGCGCGTGTGACGGCCGACCTACTCGTCGAGCGCGAGCTCTTTCGGCAGTTTGAGCTCTTTCTTACCGAGCTCTTCAACGTTGACGTCTTTGAAGGTCAACACCTTGACGCTCTTCACGAACCGGTCGGCACGGTAGACGTCCCATACCCAGACATCCGTCAGGGTCAGCTCAAAGTAGAAGTCGCCACCCATATCGCGCACGACCTGCTCGACCTCGTTGGCGAGATAAAAGCGCCGTTCGGTCTCCACCACGTACTGAAACTGCGACACGACATCGCGATACTCGCGGTAGAGCGCGAGTTCGACCTCGCGGTCGTAGTCGTCGAATTCTTCGTCGTCCATGGCGCGCTCAGTCTAGACCGTCGAGCAGAGAGGGGCCCCTCAACCACGTGAGGCGGTGACGGGGTGACGGGCCGTGTGCGGCCACGGCCGCCAAGTGGTCCGCGCTGCCGTATCCCTTGTTGCCACTCCAGCCGTAAACCGGCCAGCGTTCGTGATCGGCAACCATAAGGGCATCGCGGTATTGCTTCGCGACGACGGATGCGCCGGCCACGCTCGCGCAGTCGCGGTCAGCCTTCACACGCGTGATGATGCGCGGCGGCGAGCTCAGCGCCGGGGTCAGCCAATCGTGGCTGCCGTCGAGCAGCACCGTCGACGCGGCGACATCGATGCCTGCTTCGTGCAGGGTGATGAGCCCGCGCCGGGCCGCCATGCCGAGGGCCGCAACAATGCCGTGGGCATCGATCTCGTCGGGCCCCGCCTCCCCTACCGCAACCGCGGCCGCCCAGGCGTGCACGAGCGGCTCGACCACGGCGCGGCGCGCGGGACTGAGCAGCTTGCTGTCGCGCAGGCCGGGAGGCGGAGCATCCACCGACGGAAGAATCGCACAGACGCCCACCGCGACAACGCCCGCGATGGCTCCGCGGCCCACCTCATCGACGCCAATGACAACGGGCACGCCATCGGCAAAGAACCCGTGCTCAACCTCGAGGGAGGGTGCAGCGCTCACGCGAGCACTCTCACTCGGCGCGCTCGACCCCGTCGAACACGAGGGGGTAGCTGTCGACCCACTGCCACCGTTCAAAAGGCCAACTGATCACGAAGGCGCGGCCCACCACGTCGTCAATCGGCACGAAGCCGTTGAAGCGCGAATCGGATGAGTCGTAGCGGTTGTCGCCCATGACCCACAGCGAGCCTTCGGGCACATCTTCTTGAAAGTCTTGACCGCTTACGTCGGTGGTGCCCTCGGGCAACTTCACGTAGGGCTCATCGAGCGGAACCCCGTTGATGCTCAATTGACCGAGATCGTTGCAGCACACGATGCGGTCGCCCGGCAAGCCGATGACGCGCTTCACGAGGTGTTCATCGCTGTCCGAGGCACTCAGCCCAATGAGCGAGAGCACCCAGTCGGTTGCGGCGGTGAGCGGCGGCTGCGGGGGCTCCACCGCCTGAGGCAGCCATCCGCCCGGATCAGCGAAGACCACGACGTCGCCCCGCTCGATGGGGATGACGTCGGGAACCAGCTGGTTCACGATGATGCGGTCGTTGACGAGCAGGGTGTCTTGCATCGACTCACTCGGAATGTAGAACGAGCGAATCAAGAAGGTCTTGATGAGAAACGAGATGACGAGAGCCGCGGCCACGATGACGACGACGTCGCGCAAGAACAACAGCACGCTGCGCCCCCGACTGACGGGCGGGCGAGCCGACGAACCGACCGATGATGCGGCGACGGATGCTCCGCCGGCGGCGGGCGTGGTGTTCTCAGTCATGACTCCCCAGGTGTTCTGAGCCAGTCTAGGCCGCGAACGGCGTCAACGACCGAGGGCCTCGCCGACGAATCGACGAGGCCCTCACGGCACGCGGGAGGCGCTGACTTAAGCGTCGCGCTTCTCCTTGATCTTGGCCTTCTTGCCGCGAAGGTTGCGCAAGTAGTAGAGCTTGGCGCGGCGCACGTCACCACGCGTCACGACCTCGATGTGGTCGATGACCGGGGAGTGCACGGGGAAGGTGCGCTCGACGCCCACCTGGAAGCTGACCTTGCGCACGGTGAAGGTCTCGCGAATGCCCTCGTTCGAGCGGCCGATGACGACGCCCTGGAAGACCTGAATACGCGAGCGGCTGCCCTCGATGATGTTGACGTGCACCTTGACGGTGTCGCCGGGGCGGAAGTCGGGAACGTCGCTGCGAAGCGAAGCGGCGTCAACGTGGTCGAGGATGTGCATGGTCATTCACTCTCTGCAACCGCCACAGGTCGATCGCGACTTTAGGGAAACTCGAAGAATTGCGCGGCACTCGCAGAGTCACGGCTCCCCTGTGGCAGAACCGTGCCGAGGCACAAAGAGAAATCATGCCATATTGTGCGACCGTCACCCAATCGGTGGCACCATGGAAGCACTCGCCGTCGGTGGATGATCTGGGGGGACCACATGACCGCACACACTGCACTTGCGACCGATCGTGTCGTGATGCGCACCGAGCCGATTCAACAGCGCAGCGCCGAACGCATCGAGCTGTTGCTCGATGCGGCCGCATCGCTCATTGATGATTCGGGAATCGACGGCGTCACGACAAGTGCCGTCGCCAAGCGCTCACAGTCGTCGGTGGGCGTTGTGTACCGATACTTTCCGAACATTCAGTCGCTCTTGAGGGCGCTGGCCGCCCGCAACATGGAGCGCTACCTCGAGCGCGTGTGGCAGGGCGTCGAGAATTCGCCGGCCGAAAGCTGGTCGTCGTTCGACAGCACGCTCGATGCCTTCATCGACATGACGCGCGGCGAGCCGGGCTTTCGGGCACTGCGCTTCGGCGACGTCATCGACCAGCGATTCTTGAACCCCGAACTCAGCAATAACGCCATCTTGGCGCGCGAGTTCGCCGACCAAGTGGGCCGCACCTACGACCTGACGCCCGACGACGACATGATCTTCCACCTCGAGGTGGCTATCGAGATTGCGAGCGGCCTGCTCACGCGGGCCTTTCAACTCGACAAGAATGGGGATGCTCGCTTCATCGAGGCGACGCGCGAGTTGTGCGGCACCTACCTGCGCACCCACATTCCCCTTCCAAGGACGTAAATGATCGAGCTGCGCACGCCCACCGAGATCGAACAGATGCGACCGGCGGGCCGCTTCGTCGCGAGGGTCATCAGCGCTACGAGCGCGGCCGCCGATGTCGGCGTCAACCTGCTCGACCTCGACGCGCTCGCGCACGAGATGATTCGCGCCGAGGGCGCCGAGAGTTGCTACATCGACTACCACCCGTCGTTCGGCGGCTCGCCCTTCGGCAAAGTCATCTGCACCTCGGTCAATGACGCTGCGCTGCACGGTCTTCCCCACGACTACCGGCTGCGCGACGGTGACGTACTGTCACTCGACTTCGCTGCCTCTGTCGACGGGTGGGTGTGCGACTCGGCCACGACCATCATCGTGGGCACGCCGCGGCCCGCCGACGTGGCGATGATTGCGGCGACCGAACGGGCGCTGGCGGCGGGCATCCAGCAGGCTCGAGTTGGCAAGCGCATGGGCGACATTTCTGCCGCGATTGGCGATGTGGCGGCCGATGTGGGCTACCCGGTCAATCTCGACTTTGGCGGGCACGGGGTTGGGCG
>JBDKJR010000154.1:0-3412 GCA_039796515.1 Actinomycetota bacterium | reverse complement strand
CGACTTTACGGTTGCCTCGGCCACGAACTCGCGCGCCGCGATCTCGGCATTGCTCAAGCCCTCGGCGACTGCCGCAAAGATCTCGCGCTCGCGCTTGCTGAGGGTGGGCAGCGCCGCGTCGCGCGCCGCCGCGAGGTCGGCGGGCGTGCGGCTGTGGCGAGCATCCGTCGCGCCCGAACGACCGCTCCCCGGCCCCACGTGCGCCAGTAGGTCGGCGATCGCGCCCGGCGCGACGACCGCGTGTCCGCCGTGCACCGCGCGAATCGCCGCGAGCAGAAACTCGGGCTCGGCATCCTTCAGCAGAAATCCGCTCGCTCCCGCACGAATCGCTCGCAACGCTGCGTCGTCGAGGTCGAAAGTGGTGAGCACAATGACGCGCGGCGGCGTGCGGCCCGCGTCGATTGCTGACCGCAGGATGCCCGCGGTACCCGCGATGCCATCGGCGCCGGGCATCCGAATGTCCATGAGCACGACGTCGGGCAGCACCTCGTCGGCGACGACCACGGCCTCGCCGCCGTCGCCCGCCTCGCCGACCACCGTGAGGTCGGCCTGCGAGTCGATGAGCATGCGCACCCCGCGCCGGAAGAGCGGCTGATCGTCAACAAGCAGCACCCGAATGGTGGTCACGCGAGCGCCTCGGCGAGCGGCGTGTCTGCGGTCGCGGGCTCGGTGGCGCGCGTTTCGAGCGGCAGGCGGGCCCGCACGCGGAAGACCTCGCCCTCATGCACGCTCAGCTCGCCACCGGCGAGGGATGCCCGCTCGCGCATCCCGTCGATGCCGTGCCCGCGTTCCTTTGATTCGGGAGTCTCGGCGAGCGAACCATTCGTCACCACGAGATCGACGGCCTGCTCGCCCCACTCAAGGTCGAGCGTCGCAGCTCCGTCGCCGTGCCGCAGCGCGTTGGTGAGCGACTCTTGCACGATGCGGTAGAGCGCAAGCTCGCGCGACTCGGTCATCCGCCCGCGGTCGCCGAACTCGCGCACCTCGAGCGCAAGTCCCGACTCCCGCATCGACTGCAGCAGCGCGTCGAGGTCACCCAACCCCGGCTGCGGCCCGGCCTCCTGCGTGTGCCGCAGTTCGGTGAGCAGTACGCGCACGTCGCCGAGCGCATCCCGCGCGGTCTGCGCGATCGTCTCGAAGGCCTCGGCCGCCGCGGGGGAATCGTCCGCCGTCGCGTACCGCGCCCCATCGGCCTGCGCGATGACGACCGTGAGCGAGTGGGCGACGATGTCGTGCACGTCGCGCGCGACCCGCGTGCGCTCGGCCTCCAGGTCGGCTCGCGTGAGCGCGGCATCGCGCTGGGAGCTCACTGTCGCGACGGTCGCGCTGAGCTGGCGCCGATTCCGGATGCTGCGCACGAGCTCGCCGAGCACCCACGGCAGCAGCGCAATGATCGGCCAGATCATCCACATCAGCACCTGGGCAACGAGGGCCACGAACCGCATGCCAGAGACATCTGAGCCACCAAGCAGGATCACCATCGCGATGCCGACGGCGACTAGAATCGAGACCACCATTGACACTCGTCGGGCAAGCGTCGACCCATACGCGGCTCCGCCGAACACGATGACCGCCGCGCCGAGCAGTGTCAGGGGGTTCGGGCTGGCGCCGAATAGTGCGCCGAACAAGAGGCCGATGAGAGTGGCGAGCAGGCCTACCTGGGCAAGATCCGGCCGCACACGATGTAGTGCGACGCCGGCGCCCACCGCGAGTGCGATGCCGACATTGATGATTGCATGCAGCACGCCACCCCACCACTGCTGATTGAGCAACACGGCAAGCGCAAGCCACGAACCGAGCACGATCTCGATGGGGAAGATGATGCGCGCACGGCGCTCGGGCGTGAACCAGGCAATCACTGAATCGAACATGTCCGCCACGGTACGGGCCGCGCGGCTCACAACCGAGCGAAACTCGCGCGGCTCACCCGAGCGGATGACTGTTTTCATCCGAAAGGCTGAGGGCATTGCATCCCGAGCCGCATTCGCGCACCCGAAGAACGCGGGTGTACCCTGAAAGTGTGTTCGGCCAGCTCCTTCTTCGCTGCCGCGACGAGGCTTAGTCCCTTAGCCTCCCTCGTCGCGGAGTTCGTCGTCGGCTGAAACCCCAGACTTACGAACCAGCAGGAGCACCTCATGCAAAACCGTCAACAGCCCTCGGGCATGCCGATTCACAAGTACCAGCCGTACCACGAGCAGCTGGGTGTCGATCTTCCCGACCGCACGTGGCCCGCGAAGCGCATCACGCAGGCTCCCCGCTGGTGCGCGGTTGATCTGCGAGACGGCAACCAAGCCCTCATCGACCCGATGAGCCCCGAGCGCAAGCGCATCATGTTCGACCTGCTCGTGCGTATGGGCTTCAAAGAGATCGAGGTCGGGTTTCCGAGCGCGAGCCAGACCGACTTCGACTTCGTGCGCAGCCTCATCGAGCAAGACCTCATTCCTGATGACGTCACGATTCAGGTGCTGACGCAAGCGCGTGAGCACCTCATCGCCCGCACCTACGAGTCGATCAAAGGCGCCAAGCGCGCGATCGTGCACTTCTACAACTCGACGAGCGTGCTGCAGCGCGAGGTCGTCTTCCGCACCGACATTGAGGGTGTGAAGGAAATCGCACTGCAGGGTGCCCGCTGGTGCCAGCAGTACGAGGCGACCGTGCCCGAGACCGAGGTCTTCTACGAGTACAGCCCCGAGAGCTACACGGGTACCGAGCTTGAGACGGCCCTGGAGATCTGCAACGCCGTCATCGAGCAGATCGCTCCGACTCCCGAGCGCCAGCTCATCATCAACCTGCCCGCGACGGTGGAGATGGCGAGCCCCAACGTCTACGCCGACTCGATCGAGTGGATGCACCGGCACCTCGCGCGGCGTGACTCGGTCATCCTGAGCCTGCACCCGCACAATGACCGCGGCACGGCTGTTGCCGCCGCCGAACTCGGCTACATGGCCGGCGCCGATCGCATCGAAGGCTGCCTCTTCGGCAACGGCGAGCGCACGGGCAACGTCGACCTCGTCGCTCTCGGCATCAACCTCTTCACGCAGGGCATCGACCCGCACCTCGATTTCAGCAACCTCGACGAGATCAAGCGCACCGCCGAGTACGCCAACCAGCTCAAGGTGCACGAGCGCAGCCCCTGGGCGGGCGACCTCGTCTACACGGCCTTTAGTGGCAGCCACCAAGACGCCATCAAGAAGGGCTTCGAGGCGATGGAGGCCCGCGCGGCCGCCGAGGGCAAGCATGTTGACGAGCTCGTGTGGGGCGTGCCCTACCTGCCCGTCGACCCGAAAGACCTCGGTCGCACGTACGAGGCCGTCATTCGCGTTAACTCGCAGTCGGGCAAGGGCGGCGTTGCTTACCTGCTCAAGACCGACCACGCTCTCGACCTGCCGCGCAAACTGCAAATCGAGTTCAG
>JBDKJR010000153.1:0-4172 GCA_039796515.1 Actinomycetota bacterium | reverse complement strand
CGCGGTCGCTGTAGACGTATTCGTGTTCCGAGTTCGTCCACTTGAGGCGATAAAGCGGAGGCTGCGCGAGATACACGTAGCCAAGATCGATGAGCGGCCGCATGTAGCGGAAGAGCAGCGTCAGCAGCAGCGTCGTGATGTGCTGGCCATCGACGTCGGCATCGGCCATGAGCACGATCTTGTGGTACCGAACCTTGTCGGGGTCGAAGTCTTCCCCGATGCCCGCACCAAAAGCGGTGATCATCGCTTGCACTTCGGCGTTGCCGAGCGCGCGATCAAGCCGCGCCTTCTCGACGTTCAAGATCTTTCCGCGCAGCGGCAGAATCGCTTGCGTTTCGGGGTTGCGGCCTTGCACGGCCGAACCGCCGGCCGAATCACCCTCGACGATGAAGATCTCGCTCAACGAGGGGTCTTTCGACTGGCAGTCTTTGAGCTTGCCGGGCATACCGCCCGACTCGAGCAGACCCTTGCGGCGGGTCTGCTCGCGCGCCTTGCGCGCGGCGATGCGCGCCGCCGACGCCTGCAGGGCCTTGCGAATGACGTCTTTCGCTTGAGCGGGGTTGCGCTCGAACCAGTCGGCGAGGTGCTCGCCCGCCACTTTTTGCACGAACGACTTGGCCTCGGTGTTGCCGAGCTTGGTCTTGGTCTGACCCTCAAACTGCGGCTCGCCGAGCTTGATCGAGATGACGGCTGTCAGGCCCTCCCGCACGTCGTCGCCCGAGAGGTTTTCGTCTTTCTCTTTCAGGATGCCCTTGTCGCGAGCGTACTTGTTGACGAGCGTCGTAAGCGCCGCGCGAAAACCTTCTTCGTGCGTGCCCCCCTCGTGAGTGTTGATCGTGTTGGCGTAGGTGTGCACCGACTCCGAGTAGGCGTTGGTCCACTGCATGGCGACTTCGAGGGCAATGCGCCGCTCGGTGTCTTCCGACTCGAACGAAATGATCTCGGGGTGAACAACCTCGATCTTCTTCGCGGAGTTCAAGAACTCGACGTAGTCGACGAGGCCCTTTTCGTACAAGAACTCTTCCCGCCGCGGCGCGGCGTCGCCGCTGGTGGCTTCGGCGCGCTCGTCGGCGATCGTGATGCGCAGTCCTTTGTTGAGGAAGGCCATTTGCTGGAAGCGCGTGCGCAAGGTGTCGTAGTCGAACACGGTCGTCTCGAAGATCTCGCCGTTCGGCCAAAACGCGATGGTCGTGCCGGTCTCGTCGGTGGCGGCGCCCTTCGCGAGCGGAGCATCCGGAACACCGTGTTGGTAGGTCTGGCTGTAGACGTTGCCTTGACGACGAACCTCAACAGCGAGTCGCTCTGACAGAGCGTTCACGACCGAGCTGCCCACACCGTGCAGACCGCCCGACACGGCATAGCCGCCGCCGCCGAACTTTCCACCGGCGTGCAAAATCGTGAGCACCACCTCGACGGTCGACTTCTTTTCGACCGGGTGCTCGTCGACGGGGATGCCACGGCCGTTGTCGACAACGCGCACGCCGCCGTCGGCGAGCAGCGTGACGTGAATCGTGTCGCAGTGGCCGGCGAGTGCTTCGTCAACCGAGTTGTCGACGATCTCGTAAACCAAGTGATGCAAACCGCGCGGGCCCGTCGAGCCGATGTACATGCCGGGGCGCTTACGCACGGCTTCGAGGCCCTCAAGAACCTGAATGTCGCCGGCGCCGTAGCTGTGGTCGTTGCGCGGCGTGGGCGTGTTCGCCTTGGGAGCGTTCGGCGTCTCGGATGCCGCTGCCAGAGGAGTATCGGCCATGTTTTCAGCCGAGTTTTCGGAGGGGGTGGAGGACGAAGTGGTCATGTGAAATTGCGCTCCCGCCGAATGGATCGTTGGTGGCTCATCGAACGTGGGCGCTGTAGCGCCCCGATGTGGCGGGTCCATCCTACCAAGAAATGGCCCCTGGGAGCCGTCAGAACGGGCCTCTGGGGAGATATCGCGGCAGTGGTGGAGTGATTTGTATTCGCGGCCTCAGGCGCTCAGCCGTAGGTATCGCGGGGGCCTCGGCCCGGTACCGACCGCGGACCTTTCTTCCAACTCGGCGCTCCGGGGCCGCTGAAACGGATGCTCGAGACCTGTGCATCGGGGTACCGACGCAGAATCGTGGTCAAGATTTCGGCTCGCATGATGCGCAGTTGCGTCGCCCACGCCGTCGAGTCGCACTGCACCGTGAGCACCCCGTCGTCGATGCCCGCCGGCTCGGAGTGCGCGGCGATGTCGGCACCGACGAGCTCGGGCCACGCGGTGAGCAGCTCACCGCGGGCGAGCGGCGAGGTCCATCCGAGGGTGTGCGTGACAGCATCCAGCACGTCGCTCAAGCCCGAGGGGTCGCGACCGGCGCCAAAAGGCGTCGAGTCGCCGGGGATGCGCGTAGCGCGTTTTCGCGCATCCGACGACCGCATCGCCGGGTCACCGAACACTCGGCGCAGGCGACGATAGACCGCGCTCGCCTCCGACTCGGTCGGATCGCGATCGGCGCCACTCGAACTCGGCACCATCGGGTCGTTCGTCATCACACGGCCTCCACGATCGTGCCGGCCGCAATGCCGATGCGCGTCGCTGCGAGGCGTTCGGGAACATCGGCACCGACGGCCGCCGTAATGAGCACTTGCTCGAACCCCCCGACGGCGTCGGCCAAGCGCTCACGACGACCCTCGTCGAGTTCGGCGAACACGTCATCGAGAATCAACACGGGGTCACCCGCGACGGCTTCGGCACGCAACACCTCGGCAGACGCCAACTTGAGAGCGAGGGCGTACGACCAACTTTCGCCGTGACTCGCGTATCCGCGCGCCGGCAGCCCATTGAGCTCGAGCACGAGATCGTCGCGATGTGGGCCGACGAGTGTGACCGCACGATCAAGTTCTGCGCGGCGTCGCTCGGCGAGACGCGCGCGAAAAAGTTCGGCGACCACCGCAGCGTTGTGGGGGTCATCCGAACCGGGCGACTCGGGCGACTCATCGTCACCGTCGACGACGCTCAGTCGCATCAGCATCGCCGTGAGGTGATCGTCGCCGGCAACAGCGGAGTACGCGCGCGCGACGTGTGGCCGCATGGCGTCAACGAGGTCGGCACGGGCCATAATGAGTTCGGTTCCGAGGCTGACGAGTCGGTCATCCCACACGTCAAGCGTGGTCAGGCTGTCGGGCGAGAGTCGGGATGATCGCGCCGACTTCAGCAGCGAATTGCGTTGACGAACCACGCGCTCATAGTCGCTCATGACTCCCGCGAAACGGGGCGAGCGTTGCACGACCAAGCCATCGAGAAATGCTCGACGACCGCCCGGGTCGCCGCGCACAAGCGACAGGTCTTCTGGCGCAAAAATCACGCTCGCGAAGTATCGCGGGAGGTCGCGCAATCTCACGGCTGACCGAGTCACTTGCGCTCGGTTGGGCGACCCGCGATTGAGTTCGATCTCAATCACGAGGGCGCGGTCGTCATGCTGCACTCGCGCACGCACAATCGCTGACTCGCTGCCAAAGCGAATCAGGGCCTGGTCGGTCGACACGCGGTGTGACGCCGCCGAGCCCGCATACGCGATCGCCTCGACAAGATTGGTCTTGCCTTGACCATTGCGCCCCACGAACAACACGGCACCAGGCTGAAGCGCAACCTCAGCGCGGTTATAGTTGCGAAAGTCGGCGAGCGAAAGGTGCGTGACGTGCACGCGCGTTAGCGCAACAGCAGGTTCGGCTGCAGCAGGTAACGGTAGTTGTCGGTACCGGGCTGATCTTTCGACGACTGGCTCGTGATGAGAACCGGCCCCGGCTTGTTCGGGTTATCGGTCTTCGTGAACGAAATACGCACGAACTCGCTGTGCACGGCCGAGAGTCCATCAATCAAGAACTGCGGCTTGAGCGACACCGTGGTGTCACCACCCGTCAGATGCGCGTCGATGGTTTCGGATGCTTGCGCGTTTTCTGACCCAATGGCCTCAAGAGTCAGGCCGTCGTCAGAGAAGCTGTATCGCAAGGCAGCGTCGCGCTCGAGGACGAGCTGCACGCGCCGCGTCGACTCAATCAACTCGGCCGTGTTCATGACCGCGTAGTTGTCGACCGTCTCGGGGAAGAGACGCTTGACCGGCGGGAAGTTGCCCTTGATGAGCAATGACGTCACGGTCTTTTGGTCAGCCGAGAACGCGATGAGCTCGCGATCGCCACCGCTGACGATCGTGACC
>JBDKJR010000152.1:0-5513 GCA_039796515.1 Actinomycetota bacterium | reverse complement strand
AATTAAACCCCAAACCAAATTTCAAGCTCACACATGAGATCATACCATTTCACATCATATCTGATATCGCACCGATCATTGGCGCAGCCGCCATCGGAATCGCGACGGGCTCGGCATTCGTGTGGGTGTTTGCACTCTTGAGCCCGCTCATCGCCATCGCCACGACGCTCGATGGTCGACGGGTCGCACGCCGCGAGCGACGCGCTGAGGCTCAACGGTTTGAGCGAGAGTGCGCGGCGTTTGACCAGGCGATCACGCGAGCCCACGCGATCGAGACGGCTGAGGCGGCGGCCCGCTACCCGAACGCTGTGGCAACCGACCTGGCTGCGGTCGATCCCGTTCGACTGGGGTCAGCACCCCGTCGCAGTGCGGTTGCTCCCGACGATGTTCTGGTCGTGGGGGAGTCTGCTGAGGAGAACGTCGTTCGCGCGCTGCTGGCGCGCGCCCGCGTGAATCCCTCGATGCCGGTGCTGGTGCCTCGCGGCCGCGTGGTGCTCATGGGCGAGGGGGTCGTCACGGATGCTCTCGAGCGACGACTCGCGCGAGAGCCGGGGGTTGAGGTGGTTCGCGCGGGCGTCGGTGAGCATCCCGGGCATGATGCCGTCACGGTGCGCGTCATGACGGCGACACGACTCGAGGTACGCGTGCCCGGCCAGCAGCCTGTGGAGGCTCGCCCCGAGTTTGTGAGCCGCGTCGCGGTGGATTCTGTTCGTGCACCCGGTGCGGCCGAGTCGATCACGCAACCGCCTTCGGCCGTGCCGTGGAGCGCTCTGGCGGGAGTCGCTCCGTCCGGCGAACCGCTCACGGATGCACCCCCTTCTGCGCTGGCTTTTGGGCACGACGGGAAGGCCGTGGCGATGCTCGAGCTCGAGCGCGAGGGCCCGCACGCTCTCGTCGGCGGCACGACGGGAAGCGGCAAGAGTGAGTTTCTGCGAACGCTCGCTCTCGCGTGGGCGGCGCGGCGCAGCCCGGCTGAGTTGCATCTGCTGTTCATCGATTTCAAGGGGGGAGCGACCTTCGCGGGGCTCACGGAGTTGCCCCACACTGTCGGTCTCGTGACCGACCTTGACCCGCTCGTCGCGGAGCGCGCGGTGCAGAGTCTTCGAGCCGAGCTTCGCCGGCGAGAGCGCGTGTTGGTGGATGCCGGCGTGCGCGACCTCGCGCAAAGCCCTGATCTGCTTGCCCGGCTTGTGGTTCTCGTCGACGAATTCGCTGCCCTCATCGAATCGTTCCCCGACCTTCAGGCCGTCTTTGCTGACATCTCGGCGCGGGGACGCTCGTTGGGCGTGCACTTGGTGCTGTGCACGCAGCATCCCGCGGCCGCAGTGAGAGATGCCGTCGCCGCAAATTGCGGGGTGCGTATCGCGTTTCGCATGAGCGAGTCGGCGGGTGCCTCATTCATCGGGCCATCGGGCCGAGAGCTCGCCTCGGTTCCGCCGGGTCGAGCCGTCGTGGTCACCGGGGAGGGCACTCGCCTGGTTCAGGTGGCCACGATTGACGACGGCGACCTCGAGCTCGTGCGCCACCGCTGGGCGACCGTCGCGCCGGCGTCAACCCCGTGGATGCCTCCCTTGCCCGCCACTCTCACGTGGCGCGACTTTCCCGATCCCGAGCCGACCGAGTCGAGTGACGGGATGCTCCCGCCCGTGCCATTCGGACTGCTCGACGACCCGCTTCACCAGCAACAACCGCTCGCCCTGTGGGATCCGCAGCGCGATGGTGCGCTCGCCGTGGTGGGGGCCCCGCGCTCCGGTCGCTCGACCGCGCTCGCGGCGGTGGCGCGCGCCGCTCGGGCGCGGGGGGCATCGGTCGTGGTGCTTCCGTCGTCGGTCGTTGAGGCCTGGGCGGTGCTCGAGCGTGTTGCGGAGCATCCCGATGATGGCCTTCTGCTCGTGGCGGACGACCTCGACCATCTCGTGGCGATCAGTGGCGACCTCGCTCCCGATCTTCTGGTGCGGTGGGATGCTGCCGCCCGAGCGGTGCGGCGCGGCGGGGGCGGTGTCGCCGCAACGATCGGATCGGCATCGACGGCGCGGTCGGCACTGAGTGGTCGCTTCGAATCGCGACTGGTTCTTCGTTGCCGCGATGCCGATGATCACGCTCTCGCGGGAGCCCCGCGAGGCCTCTTTGATCGGGCCGCTCCCGCGGGCCGAGGCTGGTGGGCCGATCGTCAGGTGCAGGTCGTGCACACCGACTGCGGCGAGTTGGTGCCCGAGGAGTCACCGGCAGAACCGTGGACCGTCCCGTCCACCCATGACACGATCGTGATTGCCCGGCGAGTTGACGCGGTCGCTGCGTCACTTCGGCAGGCGTATCCCGAGCACTCGCTCGTGCTCGATCTTGCTGCGGAGTCGGTGTGGGGCCAAACATCCACGCAGACGGTGACCGTCACTCCGCGCATCTACCTTGCTGACCCCGATGGGTGGCAAGCGGCATGGTCGCTGTTCAGCTCGTTGCGGCGAACGGCGCCGGTGGTCGTTTCCGGTGCTGACGCGGCCGATGTTCGCGCGGTTCTCGGCGTGCGGTCGATGCCGCCCCCCATCGACCCCCGCAACGGCGATGTGTGGGTCTTAGAGCCGGGTGGCTCGTTACAGCGTCGACGAGCGGCAGACATGACCGCGGGCTGACTTCGTGGTGAGGTCAGCCCGCGGTGTGACAACTTCGCTGCGGAGTGCGCCCCTGCCTTAGGCGAGCGCGTCAGCGAGGGCGATCGACTCGAGGCCGTGTGCCGTCGCGACCGCATCATTCGTGACGTGGCCGGCGTGCGTGTTGAGGCCCAGTGCCAGGGCACCGTCCGCTTTGAGCGCGTCGCGCCAGCCGTGGTTGGCGATCGCGCGAACGTAGGGCATGGTCGCATTCGTCAAGGCGTACGTCGACGTCGTCGGCACCGCGCCGGGCATGTTCGCAACGCAGTAGAAGATGCTGCCGTGCACGGCAAACGTCGGGTCGGTGTGCGTCGTCGGGCGCGTGTCGGCAAAGCAACCACCCTGGTCGACGGCAATGTCGACGAGCACACTGCCCGGCTTCATGCGCGAGACGAGGTCGTTGCTCACGAGCTTCGGCGCCTTAGCACCGGGAATGAGCACCGAGCCGATGAGCATGTCGGCCTGTACCGCTGCCTTCTCGATCTCGTAGCCGTTCGACGCGATCGTGCGGATGCGCCCGCTGTACAGCGCATCCAGCTCACGAAGGCGCTGAATGTTCGTGTCGAGCACCGTCACCTCGGCGCCAAGGCCGACGGCCATCGCGACGGCGTTCGTTCCGGCAACGCCACCGCCCAGCACCACGATGTTGGCCGGGTCGGTTCCGGGAACGCCGGGTACCAACAGGCCCGGGCCGCCGTTCGGGCGCATCATCGCGTTGGCGCCGACGATCGGAGCGAGGCGCCCCGCCACCTCGCTCATGGGAGCCAAGAGGGGGAGGGCGCGTGAGGGCAACTGAACCGTCTCGTAGGCAATGCCCGTGACGTTCTTGTTGAGCAGAGCGTGCGTCAGCTCTTTCTCGGCCGCGAGGTGCAGGTAGGTAAAGAGCACCAGCCCGTCGCGGAAGTATTCGTACTCCGACTCGATGGGCTCCTTGACCTTGAGCAAGAGGTCGGCCTCGCCCCACGTCGTCGCCGCATCGGTCACGATCGAGGCACCTTGAGCACGGTACTCCTCGTCGGTGATCGACGAACCGAGACCGGCACCTGCCTGAACGAGCACTTCATGACCATTGGCCACGAGGTCGTGAACGCCAGCGGGCGTAATGGCCACGCGGTACTCATTGTTTTTGACCTCGGCCGGAACAGCGATTCTCATCAGATCTCCTCGCGATGAACGCGCGGCTGTCGTCTGCTTCGCCGCGCTGCGTTGCGGGTCAAGCGTAGCGGCAGTTCGCAATGGATTCCGCACTCTTTTTTGCCTGGAAGTGCTGATTTCGTGACATTTGTGTTTCAGAATGGACGAATCGAGCGTTCAGGGGTGCACATCGCCCACTGCGTATGACAGTATCGACCCACCGCCGCTCGCGGCACGGACACCGATGTACCGGCAATCGTCTAAGGAGCACGCCATGAATCGTCCCCTTCCCGAAGACCCGATGATCCGCAGCCTCATTGCCCAGGCGAAGCGTGCACAGCTTTCGCGGCGCACGATGCTCGCTGGCACCGGTGCGGGCGCAACGGCTCTCGCTCTCGCGGCGTGCTCGACCGGCCCGACTGAGCTGACTCCGGCTGAAGACATGTCGGCCACCGACAAGACGCTGAAGTGGGCCAACTGGCCCTTCTACATCGATGAGGATGACGAGGGCAACTACCCGACGCTCGTCGCCTTCGAAGAGCAGTACGGAATCGACGTCGAGTACCTCGTGACCGTCGACGACAACAACTCCTACTTTGCGACCGTACGTGACCAGCTTGCGCTCGGTCAGGACATCGGAGCCGACACCGTCTGCCTCACCGACTGGATGGTTTACCGCTTTATCCAGCTCGGCTACACGCAGCCGCTCAACAAGGACAACATTCCCAACGCCGCCAATCTGGTCGCGAGCCTGCAGAACCCCTCCTTTGACCCGGGCCGCGTTCACTCGCTCCCGTGGCAGGGCGGCTTCGCGGGCGTTGCGTACAACGTCGAAGAGACCGGCGAGGTACGCTCGGTGAGCGACCTGTGGCGCCCCGACCTCGCGGGTCGCGTGGGCGTACTGTCAGAGATGCGCGACACGATCGGCCTCATCATGCTCGAGAACGGCGTCGATATCTCGGCTGACTTCACGGCCGACGAGTTCAACGCGGCGCTCGACATCTTCCGCGAGAAGGTCGAATCGGGCCAGGTGCGCAACGTTCGTGGCAACGCGTACACCGAAGACCTTGTCAACGGCGACACTCTCGCCGCCATCTGCTGGTCGGGCGACATCACGGTGCTCAACCTCGAGGCCGGCTACGAGAAGTGGAAGTTCATGCTTCCCGAGGGCGGCGCAACGCTCTGGAACGACAACTTCCTGATTCCGATCGGATCACCGCGCAAGACGAACGCCGAGACGCTCATCAACTACTACTACGAGCCCGAGGTTGCGGCAGAGGTCGCCGCGTGGGTGAACTACATCACTCCCGTTGAGGGCGCGAAAGAAGCGGCCATGGCGATCGACCCGGTGCTCGCCGAGAACCAGTTGATCTTCCCCGACGCCGACACGCTGGCGCAGTCCCGCGTGTTCCGTGGGCTTACGGCGCAGGAAGAGAACGAGTTCCAGGCGGCCTTCCAGGCCATCTTGCTCGGCGCCTGATCACCCACCCCACCAGAAGGAGTACCACCGAGGTGACGAACAACGACGTTCCGCAGAGCGGTTTCGCTGAGGCGGGTGCCGACCTCGAACTTGTCGGTATCACCAAGCGGTTCCCCGGCTTCACGGCAATCGAAGAGCTCGACCTGACGATTCCGGCGGGATCGTTCTTCGCCTTGCTGGGTCCCTCGGGGTGCGGCAAGACGACGACGCTGCGACTCATAGCGGGGTTGGAGGAGCCGACGGCGGGCCGCATT
>JBDKJR010000151.1:0-10779 GCA_039796515.1 Actinomycetota bacterium | reverse complement strand
ATTTCGTCGTTCGTCGAAAAAGGGCTTGCGGCGGCGGGATACACGCCCACTGTTGTCGAGAACGGGCTCGATGCCCTCGACTATGTGTCGACCGGCTCGTTTGACCTCGTATTGCTGGATGTGGGTTTGCCTGGCATCGACGGTTTTGAGGTGTTGCGTCGCTTGCGCGCCCGCGGCGACGCGATGCCGATCATCATGCTGACGGCTCGCACGAGCGTCGACGACACCGTCGCTGGCCTCGACGGCGGAGCCAACGACTATTTGCCGAAGCCCTTCAAGTTTGACGAACTTGTCGCGCGCATCCGCCTTCGCTTGCGCGAATCGGGCCAGCAGATTGTGGTCGAGTCGGTATTGACCCATGGTGACGTCACGCTCGACCTCAAGACCCGACGTGTCTCGGTCGGCGGTAAGGCCATGGATCTCTCAGCGCGAGAGTTCGCCCTCGCCGAGCAGTTCTTGCGGCACCCCGAACAAGTGTTGTCACGCGAGCAACTTCTCAGTCGAGTGTGGGGCTTTGACTTTGACCCTGGCTCGAACGTCGTCGACGTCTACGTTCGCTATTTGCGCGGCAAGATTGGCGCCGACCACATCGAAACCGTGCGCGGCATGGGCTACCGACTCGTCTAGGCGGCCGGATGCTCGCTCGCCGCTACCCGCCGCCGCGATCCCACACCCGCAGGGGTACCGGCCCGCGCGACTAGTCGTCGGTGTCGTCGTCAGAGCTGCCCGAGCCGGAACCGCTCGATCCAGAGCTACTCGACCCTGAACCGCTCGAATCTCCGTCGTCGTCAGGGGGACTCGGAATCGAGGTGTCGGCTGTGCTCGCGGGGCGCGGTGCGACCGGCTGCGGAGTGGAGGGGATTCCGTCGCCGACGCCCGGCGACGAGCTGGGCGCCGGCGTGGGCGTGAGAGTCGGCTGCGATGCTCCCCCAGAGCCGATTGCGTCTTTGCCCCCTGTGGGCGCCGTCGAGATGGGAGGAACCTCCGCCGTCGTCGATGAGTCGACGAGCGGCATCGCGTGGGCAACCCCGAGCGCTCCCGCCGCGATAACCCCAATGCTCAGCGCCGAGATCGCCGAAACGGTGACCCAGGTCGGTGCAGGGTTCATGGTTTTCGCTTTCGATGGGAAGGCTATGTCGGTTCGGCCGAAGGCCCGCTCCTAGTGTGGCTGCTCTTGATGACAAAAACGACAGCCTCTAATGAGAGTGTTCTCATCAGAGGCTGTCGTTGCCGTCGGGCGCGAGAGACCGCGCCGGGCGGCTTAGCCGTTGACGTTGTCGTCGCCGCTGTTGTCGTCGCCGCTGTTGTCGTCGCCGCTGTTGTCGTCGGGGGTGTCGACCGACGCCGGGCTCGCGGGAGTCGGCGGCGTGTCGACCGAGGCGGGGCTCAGCGGCGATGCCGGCGTCTGCGGCGTCACGGGGCTGTCGGCCGACACGGGCGATGCGGGCGACGGGGTCGCGGGCGATGACGTCGAGGCCGGCGACGAGATGCTGTCGCTGTCGACGCGGAAGTCGAGCTCAATGCGCTCGACGTCGTCGTTGACCGTGCCAATGCCCGGAACCGACAGCCCCGTCGCGTTTTCGATCAGCGGCATGGCGTTGGCAACGCTTGCCGCGCCGCCTGCCATGACGCCCAAACCGAGCGCGGATGCTGCGCCGACGGCGATCCAGTTCTTTCCGTTCATGATGTTCCTCCTTCTGCGCCGACCCGGTGGTCTGCTGCGATGAAGTAACTGTCGCGAACCTGAATGAGATCACCAGGAGGACGCCGTGAGAGGCCTCTCATCAGCGTTGACCACGCGATGCGCGCGCTCGACGAGCGCCCGAGCGCCCGATGATCCTGCCGCCGAACGAGACAGAGCGTGCCCCAAAAGCTGCGTGGCGGCGATGGCGTGGGCTCGATCAACAAACCCGGTTTCGGCCGATCGGAACCACCGTCGACGCCACCCGTCAGCGAGAACGGATGCCCGGCGAGCGCGCACCGTCGCCCGACTTCCCCCGTCGTGCACGACCGTCGCAATGAGGTGGGCGTAGAGCGCCGCCGCGTCGTCGGCGGGGTCGCCCCACCCGGAGGTGTCGATGTCGAGTACTCCCGTGACGATGGTCGGGGCGGATGGGTCGACGAGAAGCTGAGCGAGGTGGAGATCGCCGTGCACGGTGCGCGACGGCGGTGGTGCTCCACCCGCGGCAAAACGGCGACTGATGGTTCGGGCAGTCCGTTCGATGAGACCGTCGTGCGCGGGCATCTGTTCGATCAGGCGCTCTTCATACCAATCAACCCGGCGAACGAGAGACGATCGCGCCGCCGAGGTCGAGGGCACTCGGGCGATGGTCTCGCCGAGCGCTTCGATGTGGTCGAGCAGGGCATCCGGTCGTTCGACACGATCGAGCACGCCGATCAACTCAAAGCCAGACAGGGCCTCCAGCGCAACCAGCCCCTCTTCACTCCACCCGAGCACGGCGGGTACGGGAACGCCCGCTCCTCGCCACAGGGTGTGTCGAGCCTGCAGGGGCTGGGCCGCGGGCGGGCGAACGACCTTGAGAAAGTAGGCCGTGCTCGTGGTGTCGACCCGCACCACCGCGCGTTTACCCGGCCGATACGCCGCGAGGCTCACACGCAGGCCATCGACGGGGAGGCCGAGGCGGGCGAGCACGACGCCCGCCGCTTCGGCGTACACGGCGGTGCGCAGAGCCGGAAGTGCGGGGTCAGCCGGGTACACCCAGACGTCAACACGCTCCCCGGTCGCGGGATTACTCAATGCGAGCACGCCCGGTCTCGTCGCTTCGGGAGGGGACGTCTCGACGAAAACCGTGTGATCGGCTTTGGAGTCCAGGGCATCGCGCAAGGTCACGCGATAGCCATGCGTGAAGCCGTTGCCCGTCGGTTCGACTTGGAGAGGCTGCGCGTCGACGAGGGTCGACTCGAGAGAAACGGCCACGGCGTCGAGCACGTCGCGGTGGAGAAGACGTTCGCTCGAATCGGGCACAGCACCATTCTCGTCGTTGACACCACCGGTCCGTCGCTGCGGTCGGCGAGTCGCGCTCAAAAGAGGGACTTTTGCCTCCTAGCCGGGTATCCGCGCGCGGCATAGCGTGTCAACAACGGCCCACCCGAATGGGCCTGCTTCACCTCAACAGAAACCCGAATCTGATGACAACGCGCACTGCCCCCGTTTTGTTCGCCACTCTGTCGAGCCTGATTATTATGCTGACGACGACCTCTGTGGCATACACCCCGCACGAGCGAGCCCTCAGTGTTCGCGGCGACCCCCGCATCGAGCACGTGGTCGACGTTCAACTGGAAACTCTGTAGCACCTCGCCCGATGCCCAATTCGTCCCCCAAACGGTCCCCCGAAGTGGGGACCGGGCACGGGCCGGCAATCCTCGCCTTTCGCTCGCCTCGGGCGTACCCTGGTCGTATGGCCCGACATACCCGAGGCCTGCACCCGCATCCGGTCCCCCACCTGGATTGCGTTCCTTAGAACCCGACGGGAACAGTGATTGACATGATCGCTCTCGTGATCACGGCCGTAACTCTCATGCTCGTAGGCGCGATTGTCATCAGCCTCGAGCGTCACCGCCGACTCACTCCCGTCACGGCGATCATCACCGGTCTCGGAACCCTTGCGGTTGTCATCGGCGCCATCACGGCCACGACGGCCTCGATTCTTCCCGCCGAGGCGGAGGTCGTTCCTCGTAGTGTCACGACCAACCAGTCGCCCGAGCGCGTGACCGACTTCGACCTGCCGACGCTCTAGTTCGTCGCAGCGACCGATCGGGGCGATAGGCCCCAGCACTTGAGCCCGCAATCGACGTAGGGCTCAGAGATTCCAGATGCCTCGCGCCGCAACGCGAGAACTCTGTGCAGCGATGCATCGATCGCGGCTTCGCTCAAACGCCCGTCATTCATGGCGTTAACGAGCTCGTCGACGAGCCCCGAAAGGTCGACACCTACTGTCGACGGATCACCCGGGAGCACGAACAGCACGAGATCGTTGCCTGCGGCCAACGCGCTGATCGCGTTAGCGGTCGGGTTGGCGTAAGCCGCGACTCCCGAGGCCTGCAGCATGAGCAAGTCATCCGTCACGATGACCCCATCGAAACCCAAGTCGTTGCGCAGCACGCTGACCCACGTGGGCGAGAGCGACGCGGGCAGCGGACTCACCTGGTCGAACTGCAAGTGCCCCATCATCACGAGGGGTGCCCCCGCGTCGATTCCCGCTTGAAAGGGAACCGCGTGTGTCGCGCGCCAGGTGGCCAGATCGAGGTTCGATCGGGGGATGCTCACGTGCGAGTCGTCGGGGCTCGCACCATGCCCGGGAAAGTGCTTGAGGGTCGACAACACTGTGTCGCTCTCACCGCGAACGGCCGCGGCAACTCGTTCGGCCGCGGTCGCCGGGGTCGGACCAAGGGTGCGAGGGCGAATGAACGACGAGGAGTCAGGGGTTACGTCGGCGACGATTCCAAAGTTGATGAGCACCCCCGCCGAAGCGACGAGTGCCGAGCGCGCGGCGAAGGCCTGCTCGGTGGCACTCGGCTCGAGTGACCACAGGTCACTGGCTGCGAGACCTTGGTCATCTCTCAATCGACGAACGATGCCGCCCTCTTGATCGATCGCCGTCAACACGGGCAATCCGACCTCGCTACTGAGGCCCGCGGAGAGGGCGGCGAGCTCGGCAGCCGAGCCGGCAACGTTGTCGCCCATAAAGATGACCCCGCCGAAGCCGTGTGCGTCGATGACCGACCGAATCGTGGCCGCATCGGTTCCCGGCACATGAATCATCACGAGCGCGGCAAGCTTTTCGTGCGGGGTCATGGCCGCAATGCGTTGCGACAGGTAGACCTCATCAACGTCGAGCGATGCCGGGGCGCCGACAAGTCGCGCAGGCACGGGTGTCGCCACGATCGGATCTGCCGTGCACCCCGCGAGTGCCGCGACCGTCAGCACGACCGCAATGCCCACGGCACGGGGTCGAGCGAAGCGGCGTCGCATTCCTCGATGGTAGTGCGGCCGACCCCGCGGCTCGACGTCTCGCGCGAACTAGGACGAGGTCGCGCCGACCCGTTCCGCGAGCAGTTCGCGCACGCGTGGCATGACCGTCGTGCCGTACAACTCGATGGCGTGCATGAGCTTCTCGTGTCCGAGCGGCCCCGTGCTGTACTTCAAGTCGAATCGTTGGATGCCGAGGGTCGACACCGTGTCGGCGATCTTGCGGGCCACCGTCTCGGGCGAGCCCACATACAGCGCCCCGTGCTCGACCTCGTTACGGAAGTGCTCGTAGGTCGTCGGGCCCCAACCGCGCTCGCGGCCGATGCGGCCAAACATGAGTTCGTACGACGGCCACAGCTCTTCCATGGCTTGCTCGTCGGTGTCGGCGATGTACCCGGGCGAGTGCACTCCTACGGGCTGCCAGGGCTTCCCGAGCTGCGTGAGGGCCCGGTGGTAGAGCTCGACAAAGGGAGCGAACCGCTCGGCCGATCCGCCAATGATGGCGAGCATGAGCGGATACCCGTAGTTCGCCGCCCGCACGACTGACTCGGGGCTCCCGCCCACGCCGACCCAGGTTCGCACGGAACCGTTCTCGGCCACGGGGTAGATCATCTGGTTCGTCAGGGGAGCTCGCGTGTTGCCCTGCCAGGTCACGGGGCCACCCTCGTTGACGGCCGCGTAGAGATTGAGCTTCTCTTCGAAGAGCATTTGATAGTCAGAGAGCGCGTACCCGAAGAGCGGAAACGACTCGGTGAACGAGCCGCGACCCATGATGACGTCGGCACGGCCGTTCGAGATCGCGTCGAGCGTCGCGAACCGCTGGAACACGCGAATGGGGTCGTCGGAGCTCAAGACCGTGACGCCACTGCCAATGCGGATGCGCTCGGTCTGCGCCGCGATCGCCGTGAGCACGATGTCAGGAGCCGAGACGGCGAAGTCATCGCGGTGGTGCTCGCCAATCGTGATGGCGTCGACGCCCACCTGGTCGGCCAAGACCCCTTCGGCCACCACATTGCGGATGACCTGCGCGTGGGGCAGAGGCACGCCGTCAGCGTCGACCGTGACGTCGCCGAAAGTGTCGAGGCCCAGCTCAAGGTCGTGTGCGTGCGTGATGGCCATGAATCTCTCCTGTCGATGCGTTCGTATCGAGTGTGTCAACCGACCGTGTCGGCACGGTATTCCCGCAGTCGCGAGGTCACGGCTGCAGCCGCTCGACCCTCCAGCTTGACTCGCCATCGCGGTGAAACAGCAGACGGTCGTGCAAGCGTGACGTGCGCCCCTGCCAAAACTCCACCCGCTCGGGAACGATTCTGAAGCCGCCCCACCGCTCGGGTCGGGGAACCTCGGGCGCATCCGCGAAACGATCTTCGGTGTCGTGCACTTTTTGCTCGAGCGCCGCGCGCGACGCGATGGGCTGCGACTGATCGCTCGACCAGGCAGCCACTTGAGCCCCGCGCGGACGATGGGCGAAGTAGTCGTCGCTATCGCTCGCCTCGACCGGATGCGCGTGGCCGAAGATCTTCACTTGCCGGTGCAGCGTGTACCACGGAAAAACGGCGGCAACGGCAGGATTCGCAAGAAGCGCGCGACCCTTGCGCGAGGTGTAGTCGGTATAGAACGCAAAGCCTCGCTCATCGACTCCGCGCAACAGCACCGTGCGAATCGAGGGCGCTCCGTCGGGGTCGATCGTGCCGAGCACCATGGCGTTGGGCTCGTAGGCCTTGCGCTCGGCCGCCTCGGTCAACCACGCCGTGAACTGCGTGAACGGGTCGGCAGCCAGGTCAGCTTCTTCGAGCTTCTCGACGCCGTAGTCGGTGTGGGTGCGCAGGGCGGCATCGAGCGTCGGGTCAGGCTGCTGGTCGGTCATGGTGCAACGCTAGGCGCAGCGGGCCGGGAATCGGCCGAGTCTGGCGCCAGAGCGCTCGACCAGACGGCGCCGACGACCGCGAGAATCAAGGCGGTCCCTAATAGTTCATCGCCGAACTGCGCGAACCCGTCGAGGTTGATGCCCGCGCCGATGTCTCGGGCCAAGGCCCCAAACGCGAGCACCGTGATGCCGAAGACCGCGTTGGCGAGAAAGAGCATGACGCGGGATGCCCGTGGGTACGCGGCGCTCTCGCCGTGCGTCACGTCGGCATCCGTCACGAAACCCCACACAAAACCGAACAATACGAGAGCGACTCCCCCGGCTCCGATGATGACGCTCACCGGGTCGGACAGAAGCTCGCGCCAGACCACCGCGGCTGAGAGCAAAAGCGCGACCGTCAGCAGGGCAAGACGGCGTGCCGTGAGCACGCGACGAACAGCCAAGACCCCTGCGAGCACCAGCGTGCCGAGCGCGATGACGCTGGCCAGGGCGGACTGCGACCACAGCGGAGCCTCCGTCAGCACCATCGGGAGAACACTCACGAGGGTGACGAGACCGACCACGGCGAAGAGTTCGGGCAAACCCCGCGTCCCCCGACGTGCGACGACGAGTGCGAGCACGATGAGGGCGACCCCCACTACGGAACGAACGATCACGAGCGCTGCCGTGCCGCGCACCAGATCGGCGAGGGCTCGCAGCGCATCCACCACCGGTCCCTCACCGCCCCAAGCGGACAGAATTTGCACGATGAGCAAGGTGATCACGAGCGGGGCAAGCGTGATTGAGAGTGCGGCAGCAATCGGAAGCATCACGGGGTCGCTCTGCGCGAGCACATCGTCTGCCACCACGACGCGTGATCGTCGAACGCGACCGATCAGCACCCAGAGTCCGATCATGGCGGCAACAATGCCAACCGACAGGGGAATGTGGGTCAAGGTGATCTCTGGGCCGAACTCGGCCGCCATCCCGATCACCACCTCGACAATGCGCCATCCGGCAACAAGAACAAACACCACCACGAGAACCACGGGAATCGCTCGCCGCGCGAGGGGCTGACCACCGTCAGCCGACGGCCGGTGCACGGCGGCTACCGCAGACATCGCGGCGACAATGGCAAACTCCGCGACAGCTACGCCCGCCGCGAGCGCGGCAGGAACCGCCAGCTGACCAAGCGTTGACATCACGAGAGAGGCGCTCGAGGGGCCGAAATCAATGCCGTACGGCGCGCTCTGCGCGGCGCTCCGGCCGAGGGAGAGGACGCTCGATACTCCGATCACAGCGACGACGAGCGGAAACTCCCACCAGGCAAAGGTCGATCGGCGACGCAGAACAACGATCGCAATGAGTGCCAGCACCGCGATGACCGACACCGCCTTGCCCGGAGTGACGGCGGCACCTCCCGCATCATCAGTGCCGAGATCGAGCGAGCCGATAAAGAGCACGATCAGCGAGGTCATGAACGTGAGTACGACGGCCGTGCGCCGACGCGTATGCAGTGCCGCCGTCTGCATGAGGCCCAGCGACACAATCACGAGCCAAAAGATCGTCGGCAGCATGAGTCGCGGCAACGACAGCACGCTCTCGCCGACGCTGGCCGACACCGGAGAAATCGCTCGAATGGCGCCCGCCGCAACGATGATGACAACCCCGAGACAGAAAGCGACTATGCCGACCACGACGACCGGGCGGAGTCCCGACGGCCAGCCCGTATCGCGCAAGCGACCATGACGAATCGGCGTGACAATGAGCCCACGCCAGAAGCGCACCAGCCCTTCCCCTACCCGCGCGATCGGCTTCACTGTCCCACCCTCGCGTCACGCAGTTCCCACCGGCGAAGCACACCGTTGCTCTCGAGAATGACAAGCGCATCGCCGACCGCCAGCACAGAGACACTGGCTGATGCCGCAGCTGCCTCGATGAGTTGCTCATCGATGAGGTCGCCCGACTGACTCGACCGCAGTTCGACCGACCGATCGCGAACCAGCGTCACGACCGACGACGTGCTGTCACCGACGAGTCCGACTCCCGAGTCAGCCCGCCAGGCGACGCGGCCGGTCTGCGAATCGAATGCGACCGTGGCGTCGTCGGCCATCGCCACCACACGGTCGGCCACGACGATGAGATCGATCGGGATGCCCGGCATGGGCGCTCTCCACACCTCATCACCGCTCTGCAGATCGAGAGCGACGAGCGAACCCGATTGCAGCACGGCGACGACAACGCCCGACTCGGCATCGGCCGTCATGCGCGCGACAATTCCCACCTCTGATTGCCACACGATCGAGCCGGTTGCCACGTCGAGGGCCGTGAGGCGGTCCCGCTCATCGGCCACGACGGCGCGGCCTGAGGCGACGACGACCGGGCTGCGCGCGTCGGCACCGAGTGACTGCGACCAGCGAGGAGTGCCGCGCGCAGCATCCAGCCGCGTCACGGTTCCGCTGCGCGCCGCGACGATGACGTCGTCGGCACCCGCGCCGCCTCCGGCCGCCGCGGCATCACCGGCGACGACGGGCGGGGCAAGCACGAGTTCATCGGCACCCCACGACCACACGCGACGGCCGTCTCGGTCGTAGGCCACCACCCGGCGCTGCGCGGTACCGGCAACGACGCGATCGCCCACGACGCCGACCGACACAACGGTTCCTCCCGGATGCCCGAGCCACGCGAGCGAGGCATCCGTGCGGTCGAGGTTCCAGACCTGCACATCGTCACCCTGGTCATTGACGGTGACCAGTCGCCCATCAGCGGTCGCGCTCGCGGGAATCGGGTATCGGCCCGAAATCTCGGATTCCCCAAAGAACGGGTCGGTGGTCTGGAACGGCAACGTGCGGCCGGGCAGCAGGCGAGAAGCGTCGTCGAGCATCGCCGACCAGCGAGACGTGGGCGCGGCATCCGTCGGCGCGATGTCGAGGACTTCTGGTCGAAGCTCGAAGGTTCCGATCGGCTCGCCGTCGATCGTTCCACTGCTCCAGACGACGGCTCGGCCCGGGCACCACACGGCCGATCGAGCCACGGTCGTCGAGAGCGAGGCGTCGGCATTCGCAATGACGACTTCGCTTTCTGAACCGATGCAGCCACCGGTCAGCGGAATCTCGCGGCCGTCGGGGTCAGTGAACGGCCCCTCGACGGGTCGGGCCGTTGCCGTGCTCGAGTAGGTGAGCCCCCCACCCGGGAGGGCATCGCCGGTAGAGCTCCACGTGTCGCCGGGCTGCACAGTTGCCGGTAACAGCACGAGGGGAGGGTCAAAGACGAAGCCGACCGAGCCGCCCCACGACGCCACCTGGGTCACGCCCTCGTCGGAGAGTTGAAAGAGGTCAGAGCCGCGCTCGCCGCGGTCGTTGACATACGACGAGCGCCACCACTGCGCCTGCGCGATCTCGTCAACGCCGGCCTCGGCGAGCAGGCCTGCCGCGACCGTGGTGGGAGCAGCGAGCACGCCCTCGACCCCGACGGTACGGCTCGCTTCGGCCACGGTCGTCGCACCCGTGAGGTCGATCGACACCGAGCGATGTCCATCCGGCGGCACATAGCGGGCCGCGTATCCCCCGGCGACCTCTGGGGCCGATTGATCGACAGCGTCGAGAGCGCCCCCGACGAGCAGAACCACCAACGGTGTCGCGACCCACGCCAGCCACCCGGTGCGCCGATGAGATTCGGCAGGGCTTCTCGGCACAGAGTCGTCGGCCGGCGTCGGCCCGGTCGAGCCGGAGGTCACGGTGGTCAGTGTACGGCGGAGCGAGCCGCCGGTCACCTCATCGAATCGAGAATGCCGATCAGGTCGTCGAGAGTCGTGCGGGGGTTGACGATCGCGAATCGCGCGTTGGTGCGACCCGCGTGCGAACTCGGCACCACGAAAGCGTGCTGGTCGTCGAGCAGTTGGTTCGACCAGTGGGCGTAGTCGCCGGGGGCCCACCCTACGCGT
>JBDKJR010000150.1:0-5341 GCA_039796515.1 Actinomycetota bacterium | reverse complement strand
CTCGAGGGCATTGACGAATACCTCACGACGAAGTACACCTTCGTACCAAAGGCCTAAGGCCTCTCCAACTTCCGCTGCCGGGCGCTGTGGTGGCCGCCCGGCAGCGGATCTCTTGGTGGTGTCGCTAGAGTTGGTGCAGTGTCATTCGGGAGCGAATGACTGCTGCACGGGCAGCAGCGAGCGGGCGAGGAGGCCGGTGTGAGCATCCGCTGGGTGATGGTGCTGACCGAGAACGACGCGATCGTCGATCCGCGCGATCTCGGCGGGCTCGTCGAGCTCGCGGTGACCGCCGAGCGCCACGGCGTCGATGCCGTGATGCTGAGCGACCACATCGCCCTCGGGCCGGCGGCCGGCGCGAACGGTGTGATGGAGAACCTGCGCGACTACGCCGCCCCGGGCAACCAGGACCCGGCGACCGCGTGGCCGAGCTCGCTCGTGCTCATGTCGGCCATCGCCCAGGCGACGTCGACGCTGCGCATCGTGGCGGGCGCCATCATCTTCCCGCTGCGGCACCCGCTGCAGCTCGCTAAAGACCTCGGCACGCTCGACCTGTTGTCGCAGGGCCGGCTCGTCGTGTTGCCGACGGTCAGCTGGCACGAGGACGAGTACGCGGCGCTGGGGGTTCCCTTCCACCGCCGCGGCGCGGTCCTCGACGAGCAGCTCGACGTCGTCACCCGCGCCTGGCAGGGCGGGCCGGTGCGCCACGATGGCGAGTTCTACCGCTTCGACGATGTCTGGCTCGAGCCAGGGCCGTTCCGGCCAGGCGGCCCGCCGCTGTGGTTCGGCGGTACGGGCATGCATCCGCCGCTCGTGCGCCGGCTCGTGCGGTACGGGTCCGGCCTCAACCCGTTCGGCACGCTGACCGCGGACGACCTCGCGCGGCTCGAGCAGGGCATGACCGCGGCCGGGCGGACGATGAGCGAGCTCGAGCTGGTGGGGGGCATCCGCGGCCGCTTCGACGGGCCGGATGCGGTGGCCGACCTCGACGTCGCCCTCGCCGCTCTGCCGCAGCAGGTCGAGCAGGGCTACACGAGCATCTGCTTCAAGCCGGCGATGTTCTGCCGCACGGTCGACGAGGTGCCCGAGCTAATCGCCCGGCTGCACGCCGCGAACGCCGCGCTCGAGGCGTAGGCCGCTCCGGGGCGCGTCGGCGGCGTCAAGCAGTCTTGCATCGGCCGTGAGGGCTCGCTCGAGGGCATCGACGACTACCTCACCACGAAGTACACCTTCGTGCCGAAGGCCTAGCGCCTCTCCCGCTTCCGCTGCCGGGCGCTGTGGTGGCCGCCCGGCAGCGGAACTCTCTGTCGATGACAGAGCTGGTGTTCGTGCTGACCGAAATCAGCTACGCCGACGTGGGTGGCGCCGCAAGCGACCCGCGCGCAATGAACTCGGTCGGCAACGTGATCATGACCGGCTCCTGAGTCGGTTGGGCGATGCGCTCGAGCAGAAGGCGCACGGCGGACTCTCCTACCTCTTCAACGGGGCGCGCGACAACCGCGATGCCCGGCGAGAAGGCTGACGCCCAGGGGCTGTCGTCAACCGTCACAATCGAAATGTCGCGGCCAACGCGCAACCCGCGTCGGGCAAAGACGCGCAGCGAGGCGATGAGCATGTCGTTATTCGAGCAGAAAACGACGGTTGGTGGGTACTCCGCATCGAGCATCGACGCAACGGCCGATTCAGCTGCTTCGGCAGAGTCTTGAGCGAATCGCCAGTGTTCTGAAAGCACGGCCTCGCCCCCAACGAGCGCACCCGCACGGAAGCCCTCAACGCGCTCGCGGACCGTCGAGATCATTGCTTCGGGCTGCTGATCGGTGAAGCCGTCGACGCCGACCGTCGAGATCAGAAAGCCGAGTCGCCGGTGACCAAGGGCGATCGCGGCGTCGACCGAACGACGGGACCCGAGGCGGTCATCCGTCGTCACCGAACTCAGTCGGCGGTCGTGGGTGTAGCGGTCGAGAAGCACGACGGGTTTGCCATTGACCTGGTCAGAGAGCAAATGGTTCGAGTTTTCGTGCAGTGACGGCACCACGAGAATGCCGTCGACTTGCTTGTCGAGCATGGTCTGCACGGCGGCAAACTCGACTGAAATCTCTTCGTCGGTGTTCGAGATAATCACCTGGTACCCGTGGGCCCGAGCGGTGTCGACGATCGACTTGGTGACGCGGTCGAAGAAGGCGTTGGTGAAGTCGGCAATGACCACGAGACCGATGGTGCTGGTCGTTCCGATGCGCATCGATCGGGCGAGCTCGTTGGGCCGATACCCCAGTGAATCCGCGGCATCGCGCACGCGTTCGACGGTCGTAGCGGCGACGCGTCCGTAGCCGGCGAGGGCCCGGGATGCGGTGGCCAGCGACACCCCAGCCGCCGCAGCAACGTCGGCAATGGTGGGAGCGCTCGGCTTCTGCACGGAGGCACGACTCCTTGGGTCGATGGGCGTGTCGCACGAAAAGATTTGCGTTCGACGCTTCTGAGTGTAATCATTGCCTCTCAAGTGCGAGAACGTTCTCGCACGCACAACACTCTCGCGACAACGACGTCCGCACAGCGTTCGGCACGGAGTCGCGACCCAACCCACTGGAGAATCGCATGAAGACCCCGTTCCGCGCAGTCGCGGTTGTTGGCGCACTTGCTGCTGCCTCGATCGCCATCACCGGTTGCACCACCACTGAAACTGGCGGCGAGCCTGCCGTCGAGGAAATCTCGATCGCGTTTGTCATGGGCGCCGAGTCCGACCCCTTCTTCCAGGCCATGAAGCTCGGTGCTGAAGAAGAGGCCGCCGCTCAGGGTGTCGAGCTCATCTGGCAGGGCGACCCGGCCAACTACTCGGCCGAGACCCAGATTCCGATCGTTGACGCCGTGCTCGCTCAGCAGCCCGACGCTCTCGTTCTGATCCCGACCGACCCGGTGGCCCTGCAGGCCTCGGTTGACAAGGCCGTTGCCGCGGGCATCGTCGTTGCCAACGTCGACACCCGTGTCGAAGACCTCAGCGACGTGCTGACCTTCATCACCGGCGACAACGAAGATGGTGGCGCCAAGGCTGCTGACGCTCTCGCCGCCAAGATCGGCTACGAAGACGGTGGCAGCTACGAGGTTGTCGTCGGTCTGACGAGCCCCACGGCCACGACCAACGTCGGCCGTCTCGACGGCTTTACGGCGCAGATCGAGGCTGAATACCCCGGCATCGCGATCGTTGACGTTGCGTACTCGGAGTCGAACCCCGAGAAGGCCGCCACGAACGTGAACAACTGGCTCACTAAGTACCCGGGCCTCGACGGCATCTTCGCGATCGACGGCACGAACGCGTCGGGTGCTGCTGCAGCGCTCGAGGCCAAGGGCCTGGTTGGCACGGTCGGTCTCGTCGGTTACGACGCATACCCCGACAACGTGGCCAAGATCGAGTCGGGCATCTTCACGGCTCTCATCGCGCAGGACCCGGCCGAAGAGGCTCGTCTCGCCATCCGCACCATCGTTGAGTTCATCCGCAACGGTTCGACGTCGACCCCCGCTGAGGTCGTCATTCCGAACGTTACGCTCGACGCCAACACCTCTGCGGCCGACCTGGCCAAGTACACCTACGTCGCCAACTAGGCACTGACGTAGCTAACGAAAGTCACACACCATGACCGACAGCAGTCAAGCGATCAGCGTGAGCTCCTCGCCCGCCGCGTCAGCGCGTAAGGCACGGGCGTTCGATGCCCTGACGTCACAGAGCAGCCTCCTCCTCGGAGTGCTCGTGATTCTCATCATCGTCTTCACGATCCTCGAACCGAAGTTCTTTTCGGTGGCAACGGCGAGCAACATCCTCACGGACTGGGGCTCGATTGTCTTGATTGCTGTCGGTCAGGCTTTCGTCATCATCAGTGGCGGCATCGACCTCTCGGTGGGTGCCGTCATCGGCCTCAGCGGTGTCGTTGCCGCATGGACGATGGCGAATGTTCTCGGCCTCGACCAGACCGTCAAAGGGCAAGACGCCTGGGGCGGATTGCTCGTGGGGGCCGCGGTCTCGATCGGAGTCGGCCTGCTCGTCGGCCTGATCAACGCCTTCCTTATCAACATTCTTAAGATCGTTCCCTTTATTGCAACTCTGTCGACTATGGGGGCCGCGCTCGGTCTCTCTGTCGTCATTTCACAAGGTGCCCCGATCGGCAGCGCCAATGACTTCGCGCTCATCTCGTCGTTCTCGCCGCAGTGGAACCCTTTCTCGCCCGCCCTCATTGTGGTGATCGTGGTCGTGACGATCCTCGGCCTCTATCTGCACAAGTCGCGTCGAGGTCTCTACACCTACGCCATCGGCTCCAACGCCTTCGCTGCGCGCGCCGCCGGTATCAACGTCGCTCGGCACCTCACGTGGGTCTACGCCCTCTCAGGTGCCCTCGCTGGCCTCGCCGGCATCTATGTCTACATTCGCCTCGGCGCGGGTTCGCCCTCGTCGGGCACGGGCCGCGAGCTCGACGCGATCGCCGCGGTCGTGATCGGTGGCGTCTCGCTCATGGGTGGCATCGGTCGCCTTTCGGGCGTCGTCATCGGTGCACTCATCTTGTTCACCGTTCAGTCGGGCCTCATCATGATCGGTGTCGAGCCCGACTGGAAGAAGGTTGTCGTGGCCGTTCTCATCGCAGCGGCGGTGGCGGCTCAGGTTCTGCGTAAGAGTGATGGGCGAAGCTGATGAACAACACCGTGATTTATGAAGCACACGATGTCTCAAAGAGCTACGGCTCGGTCAAGGCGCTGACGGGGGCGAGCCTGCGTGTTCACGCGGGCGAAGTGGTCGGTTTGGTGGGTGACAATGGGGCCGGAAAGTCGACCTTGGTTAAGGTTCTCTCCGGGGCCCATCAACCCACCTCGGGCCGCCTCGAGCTCGACGGCGTCGAGCGCGTCTGGGGTTCGCCTCGCGACGCCCTCGAGGCCGGCATCGAGACGCTCTATCAAGACTCGAGTCTCGCGCCGCACCTGACGGTGTCGCAGAACTTGTTTCTGGGGCGCGAGATCGCGAGTCCGGGAATCCTCGGCAAGCTCGGATTCTTGGCCCACAAGCGCATGGATCGCGAGGCGCACGATGAGCTCGAACGTGTCGGCATCGCGGTGCCCGCCTCGAGCCGCCCGGTCTCGGCCCTCTCGGGTGGCCAGCGTCAGGCCGTGGCGATCGGCCGCGCCGTGTCGTGGGCGCGTAAGGTCATCATTCTCGACGAGCCCACCAACCACCTCGGCGCGCGTCAGGCGGGCGAAGTGCTCAACGTGATCCGCGCGGCGAAAGCCAAAGGTCTCGGTGTCATCTTCATCTCGCACACCCTGCCGCACGTTCTTGACGTGACCGACCGCATTGTGGTGCTGCGCCTCG
>JBDKJR010000149.1:0-2569 GCA_039796515.1 Actinomycetota bacterium | reverse complement strand
CGGTGCCGCTCGCCGCGCAGCTCGCGTGTCAGCCCGTGCTGATCCTGCTCTCGCCCCACGTGCCGCTCACGGGCATCATCGCGAATGTTCTTGCGGCGCCCGCCGCCCCGGTTGCGACGATCGTCGGCATGGTCGCGTGCTTGCTGGCGCCGGTCATCCCGCCGCTCGCGACGCTCGTCGCGGGAATCGCGTGGTTGCCCGCGGCCTGGATCGCGGGGGTCGCACGCGTGTGCGCCGACCTGCCGGGCGCCGTGCTGCCCTGGCCCGAGGGAGCTCTCGGGGCGCTGCTGCTCGCACTCCTGACGGCAGCGGGGCTCGTGGCGGCCGGTGTTCCCGCGCCGCTCGGCTCGTCGGGGTTTCGCCGCCGCCTGGCGCAGGGGGCGGTGGCGGTGCTCGTGCTCGTCGCGGGATCCACCGCGGGAACCGCGGCGCTGCACAGTCTCGGCCGGCCCGGCGACTGGTCGATCGCGCAGTGCAACATTGGTCAGGGAGACGCTGTCGTCATACGCAGCGGCACCGCGGTGGGACTCATCGACACCGGCGCTGAGCCCGAACTGCTCGAGGCGTGTCTCGATGCGCTCGGCATTGGTCGACTCGATCTGCTCGTGCTCACCCACTTCGATCTCGATCATGCGGGCGGGGCACCCGCGCTCGTCGGCCGCGTCGATCGCGTGCTCGTCGGGCCGACGGGGCGCCCGAGCGACGAGCACCTCGTTGAGTTGCTGGCCTCGGGCGGCGCGCGCATCGACGAGGTTCGAGAGGGTGACAATGGGCACCTGGGCGACTACCGCTGGCGCGTGCTCTGGCCTCCCGCTCACCGCGGCATCGAACCCGGCAACGATGCGAGCATCATCATCGACCTGCGTGGCACGCCCGAGTGTCGCGCGTGCCCGAGCATGCTCGCCCTGGGCGATCTGGGGGCGGATGGCCAACGCATGCTCGCCGCCACCCACGACCTCGCCGCCGTCGACATCGTCAAGGTCAGCCACCACGGCTCGGCCGACCAGTTCGAGCAGCTCTATACCGACCTCGCGGCGCCCCTTGCCCTCATCGGAGTGGGTGCCGACAACACCTACGGGCACCCTGCGCCGAGCATTCTGGCAGCGCTCACGGCGGCCGGCTCGACGGTCGTGCGCAGTGACCAAAACGGGCTCGCTCTCGTCTCGGCGAGTCGTCGCGAGAACGCGAGCGGCCTGGCGCTGCGGGTCTGGGTGGAGCGGGGGAGCGTCGGCCCGCCTGGGTAGGCTGAGCCTGCCGAGTTCGCCAACCACGAGGAGCCCCATGGCCGCGCCGAAGAAACCCGCCGGGTCGGCGCGGGTTGCGGCGAGCATCCCGCAAGTGGCCTGGCACCAGATTCGGCCCGCCCCCGTCATTCTCGTGACGGGCCCCGAAGATTTCTTGGCCGAACGGGCCAACCGCTTGCTGCGGGATGCCCTGCGCGAGCGCGACGCGAGCCTCGAGGTGCACGACGTACGCGCTGACGCCTACGCGCCGGGCGAGCTCATCACCCTCGCGAGCCCCTCGCTCTTTGGTGAACCGCGGCTCATTCGCGTCGACGGCGCCGCGAGCATGAACGACGCCTTTCTCGAGGAGGCCCTCGAATACATCGCGGGCCCGGCCGATGACGTGGTAGTCGTCATTCGCCACGGTGGGGGAGTGCGCGGCAAGAAACTGCTCGACGCGATTCGCCAGGGCACGGGCGGGGGCATCGAGGTGCTCTGCAGTGAGATCAAGCGCGACAGCGACCGCGCTGACTTTGCCGCGGCCGAGTTTCGGCACGCGGGCCGCGTCATTGCTCCGGCCGCGCTGCGCACTCTCGTGAGCGCGTTCACCGACGACCTCGCCGAGCTCGCGGGAGCCTGCCAGCAGTTGCTCGCCGATACCGACGGCGAGATCACCGAGCAGACCGTGGCGAAGTACTACGGCGGGCGCGTCGAAACCAACTCGTTCGCCGTCGCCGATGCCGCCATCGCCGGGCGGCACGGTGAAGCCCTCGGCTTGCTGCGCCACGCGCTCGCGACGGGCGCCGACCCCGTTCCCATGGTGGCCGCGTTCGCGATGAAGCTGCGCACCATGGCCAAGGTCGGCGGCTCGCGGGCCTCGGGCGGTCAGGCAGCGGCGCAACTGGGCCTCGCGCCCTGGCAGGTCGACCGCGCGCGCCGTGATTTGCAGGGCTGGACCGAAGAAGGATTGGGCCGCGCGATTCTCGCCGTCGCCGAGACCGACGCCGCCGTCAAGGGTGCCGCGCGCGACCCGATCTTTGCCGTCGAGACGCTCGTGCGCATCGTCGCCGACCGCGGTGTCGTGCGCTGACCTCTCGCCCGCTGACCTGTCACCCGCTCGCGTGACGCGCGCTGGCCGAGCAATCGCTGACCTCGCGCGCGCTGACCTCGTAGCCGCCCCGACTCCGCACGGCTCACACAACAACGCCCCCGCCGGCGAACCGGTGAGGGCGTTGGATGAATCGGGGTGGGGCTAGAGCGCCGCAACCTTCTTGGCGATGGCCGACTTGCGGTTCGCCGCCTGGTTCTCGTGAATGACGCCCTTGCTCACGGCCTTGTCGAGCTTC
>JBDKJR010000148.1:0-3857 GCA_039796515.1 Actinomycetota bacterium | reverse complement strand
GCGGACAGATGCTGGCCGCGCGCGACAATCGCCGCGATTGTTGCCACAACTCCAGCGGGGTCATCGAACACCTGCCGATAGTCGAGCCGCACCACGACGAAGCCGAGGGCCACAAGCGACTCATCGCGCCGCAGATCTGCGCGCCGGCGCGCCGGCTCGGCGTGGTGCGCTTCGCTGTCGCACTCGATCAGCAGCCGGTCGCCAATGAGCAAATCCGCACGTTGGTTACCCCCAAGAGGAAGGTGCGCTTGCGGCGTCGAATGGATGCCCGCCTCGCGCAACAGCACTCGAAGCACACTCTCTGTGCCCGACTCGGAGCGCCCATCAGTCAGCGCAGCCGCGGCCCGCGCCCGCGGCCGCCAAGACGCCGAGTCGAGCAACAATGCGACTGGTGTCAACGGGGTTGACCGCAGAGCCGAGTCGAGCACCGCCACCGCGAAGGGGTGAGGCAGGTCAGCAGCGGCACGTTGGAGGACGCTCGACAGCGGCGCGACTCCGAACTGTGGATCGGTTTGCTTTCTCGTCCAATGAACGCGAACCCTCAGGCCAGGGGGACACTCGCGACGCACGGTCACGGCAACTCGGGCCTCAACGTGCAACTCGGCGACACCGAGCACGGGAGGAACCCAGAGCCCGTGGTGCTCGAGCGCCGAGACTCCAGTCAGCCGGCCGCCGATCTGTGCCGCGCGAAGGACGTCGGCGTGAGCATCCGGAAGCGCATAGACGCCTGTTCGCAATCGAAGCAGGTCGCCTTTCGTCACCGCCCTGGCAAGCGCACGCTGTTCAGTCGGCGTCACACCGAGTTCACGAACAGTGGCAATGCCCCCGAAGGCGCGGAGGCGTTTCTCGAGAGCGTCCATGGCGGGAACCTTGCAAATGCGCGCAGATGACGATCATCAGAGGTCAAACATGTGGGCGATGCACATCGAGGTCTCGAACGGGAGGAGGGTTGTCTGCCAGACCGACGTGCGGGCATTGAGACTCGGCGCGTCGCGCAACTCGCCGGGGATGCTCACGAAACTGTCAGGCTGGCAGACATGCTCAGCGGCGCATCACCAGCGCAGGTCGTGTGGCATGACGTGGTTGTTCGCGGCGCACCACTGCCGGGCAATGCGGCGAGCGCGCGACCACCAGCGGATGCGAATCAGACCGCGAACGAGAAACGCGATCGGAACAACCACCATGATCGACGCCAGAACGAGCAGGACCGGCTCTTGGCGACCCGTGTATTCCACAAGGGCGACAGGAACCGCGAGCAGGAGCGCCAGCGAACCCCCGATGATCTCAACGGGAGGACTCAGCCCGAGGATCTCATCTCTCATGTCGTTGCCCCGCCGATAGATCAAGCCCGGCAGCGGCTGGGGGCCTAGCTGCTCGTACAGGATCACCCGCAGCTCGGCGTGCACGGCGCGTCGCCGCCCCTGCTGCAATCGCTGACGCTCGCGCCAAGGTATGCCGTCTGACGAACCGGATGGAGCAGACCGGCGACCCATCGGCTACGGGGCTACGCGACCGTTGCCGTTGAAGGTCTCGTAGGTGAGAGGCATGAGCTCGGCGAAGTGGTTCTCCATGAGCTCGGCAACCATTTCGATCTCGCGCTGCGGGAACGACGGAAAGTGCGTGCCCTCGCGCTTGGTGCGCAGGCTGAGGAAGTTCATGAGCGCGCGAGCGTTCATCGTGACGTACATCGAGCTGTAGATCGTCACGGGGAGGACAGCGCGGGCCACTTCGCGCGCGATGCCCGCGTCGAGCATCCGCTGATAAGAGGCGTAGGCCTCGGTGCACACGGCGCGCACTTCTGAGTCGACGAGCGCGGTCTGCTCGGGAGTGCCAGGCAAGAACTCGTAGGCGCCGGGCTTACCGACCTGCACGAGGTTCCGCTCGGGGCCGGGCACATAAAACACGGGGCGCAGCTCGCGGTAGCGGCCCGATTCTTCGTTGTACGAGGCAATGCGGTGCCGCATGAACTCGCGGAACACGAAGATGGGCGCCTGCACATAGAAAGTCATCGAGTTGTGTTCGAACGGCGAGCCGTGGCGGTCGCGCATGAGGTAGTTGATGAGTCCGCGATCGCGATCGGTGGCGCTCGAGCCGGCCGCCGCAGCCTCGAGAGTCTGCTCACCTTGCGTCGAGACGCGCGCGGCAAAGAGCACATCGCTGTCGTGGGCGCTCGCTCGAACGAGCTCAACGGTCACATCAGAACGGAACTGAATCTCGGCTGCCTCGGTCACGATCGAAACCCTATCGGGGGTGCCCACCGGTCACAGAACGTCACACTCAGGAATACCTGCAGGTTGTTTCGTATTTTCTTGAGTATGGATGCCCTGACCGCCCTCATCGTGATCGTGGCGCTCGTCGCCCTCGCGACCGTGCTCGGCCTCACTCTTCGTGCCCGCGGCACGCGCGTCGCGAGCGGCTGCGGTGGAGACGAACACCAGCTCTCCGTTGAAGGCGCTGAGGTCACCCTCGTGCAGCTCTCGAGCCCGGTGTGCTCGGCGTGCGTCGCCATGCGACGCGTCGGCAGCGAGCTCGCGGCCGCCGACCCGACCGTGGCCCACCGCGAGATCGACGTGCTCGACGAGCCCGACGTTGCTCGCCGCCACTCGGTCTACTCGACGCCGACGACTCTTGTGCTCGACCGCGACGGACACGTTCGCTCACGCCTGATTGGTGCCGTCAAGCCCGCCGACGTGCGCGCCGCCGTTGACGCCGCCCGCACCCGTGAGGCGGTGGCCGCGTGAGCGCCGCGACCCCCAACCCGAACGTGACCCCCTCGCAGCCCTTCGGCATCGACCCCCGAGGCCCGCGCTTTGGCGCCTCGATCACGGCGGTGCTGTTGCTTATCGTCGTGTTGCTCGGCCTCACCGAGCCGCTCGGCGCCGACCTCGTCGCCCGCGCGCTCCAGCCCTCCGCGCTGCTGCTGACCGTGATCGTGGCGCTGTTTGCCTGGGGAGCGTTTGCGGGCATCGAGAAGCACCCCTATGGCGCGATCTATCGCCGCCTGATTGCTCCGCGATTGGCCCCGCCGACCGAGCGTGAGCACCCGGCACCGCCGACGTTCGCCCAACTCGTGGGGCTCCTCGTCACGGCCACGGGGCTCGTGCTGCATCTCGCGGGGGTTCCGGGAGCCCTCGTTGTCGCCGCGAGCGCAGCCTTCATTGCCGCCTTCTTGAACGCGGTCTTCGCCTACTGCCTGGGCTGCCAGCTGTACGTACTTCTGGTTCGCCTGGGAGTTCTTCGCCGCTCGAACCCCGCCGCGTAGGCTGGAGGCCCGCAGCCCACCGAGTCGTCAGGAGTACTGCCATGGCCGTTACCAGTGAAGCCACCACCCTGTGGTTCGGATCCCTGTTGGAAGGCACGGGAACCACCTCACTCGATTCGTCAGACGCGGGCGAGTTTCCGGTTACGTGGGCAGCGCGCTCCGAGGGTGTTGCCGGCCGCACCAACCCCGAAGAGCTGCTCGGTGCCGCACACTCGGCCTGCTACTCCATGGCGCTCTCGCACGCGCTCAGCGGTGCCGGACACGCCCCCGAGAGCGTGCAGGTGACGGCAGCCGTCACGTTCGTTCCGGGCGAAGGCATCACGGGCAGCCACTTGCTGGTCAGTGCGAAGGTTCCGGGCCTCTCGGCCGAAGAGTTTCAGACGTTCGCCGAGAACGCCAAGAGCGGATGCCCGGTCTCGAAGGCGCTCGCCGGCGTGGCCATCACGCTCGAAGCATCCCTCGCCTAGTGGCAGCGGAGAAACCCCTCCGGGTGCTGATCGCTGGCGCATCCGGCTTGATCGGCACCGAGCTCCAGCGGCAGTTGCGGGCCGAGGGGCACACCGTGCTCACGCTCGTGCGTCGCACCCCGCGAAGC
>JBDKJR010000147.1:0-3303 GCA_039796515.1 Actinomycetota bacterium | reverse complement strand
GTCGACCCGAGCCCGCGGTGGGCGAGGGAGCAACACTCACGGGCGTGACCGCGGGCAACGCGGTTTCATCACGACGCGTGCGACGCGTGGGGGCATCGGTGCGTTCTGACTCGCGCAAGGCCCGCCGACTCGTGGCGACAACCGCGCTGGACGATTGCTGAGCGAAGGGGGCTGCCGCATCGCCGAACGCCTGCGGGGCGCGAGCGGCGGGGGTGAACCCCGCGGGTGCCGATGACGCCGGGACGGCCGCGGCGGCCGAGGGAGGCGCCATGGTGGCCCAGGGGGCCGGATTCACGGGAGGCTGCTGCGACGTCGGGGATTCCTCAGAGAATCCGAACCCGAGAGCCCGGAACGGGTCTCTCTCGGCGTCGGTCGACTCGGGGTTCGAGCCTCCCGTCAGCCACGGGTTGTCAGCAGTCACGGTGTCAGTCAGCCTCAAAAATCGGGTGCGTTTCGTGCGATGCGGGGCCGGGCGGCCCGCTCGATCTCGACCCACTCAGCGGGTCAGAACCGGGCTACCGCGCCCACCACGATACGCGGCGGATTATCACGGATTGGTAAAGCCTAACCCGGGTCAGCGCAGAGCGAAAGTCGAGGGCCGCCATTCGCGGCTCGTTCTTTGGTACCGAACGATGCCGTTCGGGCTAGTCCGCACCCGGCAACGCGCCGACCTCAGCGAGCAGAGCACGCAGGTCACCGACCGATTCGGGATGCGCCGCGAGCGTGAATCGGTGGTCAGCGCGTTCACCGGGCATCCCCTCGACCGCCGCGCCGGCCTCGGTCGCAATGAGTGCGCCCGCCGCGTGATCCCACGGATTCAGCGTGCGTTCGAAGTAGGCGTTCACCCGGCCCGACGCGACCGCGCAGAGGTCAAGCGAGGCCGTGCCCATGCGGCGAATGTCGCGCACGTGCGGCAATAGTCGGGCGACGGCCGCGCCCTGTTCGGCGCGTGTCTCGGCCCGATAGGCGAACCCCGTGGCGAGCAGCGACTGCTCGAGCGACGTGGCATCGGCGACGCGCACCTGCTGGCTGCCGAGGTACGCTCCCCCGCCGGCCGTGGCGGAGTAGAGCTCACCCGAGGCGGGGTTGATGACCACCCCGGCGAGGGCTCGCCACGACTGGGGGTCGGGTTCACCCTCGACCACGGCAATGCTCACGGCATAGTGCGGAATGCCGTAGAGAAAGTTAACCGTGCCATCGATGGGGTCGACGACCCAGGTGAGGCCACTCGAGCCGCGCTCCGCCCCCGACTCTTCGCCGGAGAATCCGTCGCCCGGGCGCAGCTCGGCGAGGCGGCCGCGGATGAGCTGCTCGGCATCGCGATCGACCTGAGTGACGACATCCACCGACGACGACTTCGCGGCCGCGACCGAAACCGCGCCGCGACGCGCCTCGAGAACGAGCGTGCCGGCCTCGACCGCAACCGATCGCGCGACCGTCAGAAGCGCGTCGAGCGAAGGGTTGGTGGAAGACATGGTGGCGAGTGAGGGATTCGAACCCCCGAAGTCGAAGACGGCTGATTTACAGTCAGATCCCTTTGGCCACTTGGGTAACTCGCCAAGCGCGTACCCGACCCGTGTGATCACCGACCGAAGACGCTCGATAACAATACAAGAGCCAGAGGGTGTGCAGAAACCACGGGCGCTCAGTCGGCGAGCGCGGCGTAGCGCTCGGCCGCCGTGGCCACGGCGTCGAGGTAGGACGCGTCAGCGTTATAAGCCGCGATGCCCGCGCGCCACGACGTTTCGTCGCCCAGGCTCGGCACGGCGCGACACAAATAGTTGGCCGCGGCGAGCGCCGCATCGTGGATGTTGTGCGGGTCAGCCACTCCGTCGCCGCTCGCGTCGATGTACCAGTTGGCCCAACTACCCGGAATGAACTGCAGCGGCCCGACGGCCGATCAAACTCGGCATCGCCGTCGATGGCTCCCCCGTCGGTGTCGGCGATGAGCGCGGTCGAGACCCCGTCGAGCGCGATGCCGATGATGGGCGGGCTCACCGTTCCGTCGTCGGCGACGGATGCTCCGCCGTAGCTCCCGTGCCGCGACTCAACCCACCCGATGCCGGCCAGGGTGTTCCAGCCGAGAACACAGTCGGGGCGCTCGGCGTGCTTCGCGATCGCTGCGCCCGCGTAGGCCGCGAGCACGCGCTCGGGGATGCCCGTATCCGCAGCCGCGGCGGCCACCCAGGCCGGATCAGCCAGGCCCGCGACACCCGCGCGGGTCGAAGTTGCGGCGGCGGGCGGCAGCGGCGCCGGCTCGGCCCAGCGCGGCGCGGGGGTTTCGGAGGGGTTGAGCGGAGCATCCGCCCCCGGCGCACCGGTGGGGCGAAGAAGTAGCACGATCAGCACCGCGGCGACGGCGCCGCCGAGCACAAGACCCACGACGAGTCGAGTGATCGCGGCGGGGGTCATAGCTACGATGGTCGCATGGCTGATTCTTCATTCGACATTGTGAGCAAGGTCGACAAGATGGAGGCGGAAAACGCCGTCAACCAGGCGCAGAAAGAGGTCGCGCAGCGCTACGACTTCAAGGGCGTGGGCGCCTCGATCGAGTGGAGCGGCGAGAAGTTGCTGCTGAAGGCGAGCGCCGAAGAGCGCGTCAAGGCCGTGCTCGAGGTTCTCGAGTCGAAGATGATCAAGCGCGGCATCGGCATCCGCAGCCTCGACGCCGGTGACCCCTACCCGAGCGGCAAAGAGTTCCGGATCGAGGTGGGCCTCAAGAACGGTATCTCGAGCGACGACGCCAAAAAGATCTCGAAGATCATCCGCGACGAGGGGCCCAAGAGCGTCAAGAGCCAGATTCAGGGCGACGAGTTGCGAGTGCAGTCGAAGAGCCGCGATGACCTGCAGGCCACCATGGCTTTGCTCAAGGGCAAAGACCTTGACGTTGCTCTGCAATTCGTGAACTTCCGCTAAACGCAAACCGAGTCACTCTCGGCGTCGACGGGCGCCTCACTAGACTGCGGAAATGACTGAACCGTCGATCGAGAACGCGATGGAAGCCTGGACGACCCTCATTGTGTCGGCCGTGTTCCTCGCCATCCTCATCTCGATCGCTCTCGTGACGCTCATCGCGGTCCCCCGCAACCGCCGGCCGCAAAGTGCTCTCGCGTGGCTACTGCTCATCTACTTGCTTCCGCTCATCGGGTTGCTGCTCTTTCTCTTGCTCGGATCTCGCCGACTGCCCAAGCGGCGGCGCGAACAACAAGACGAGATCAACCGCTACATCAAAGAGACAACCGAGGGCATCGAGCGGGTCAACCGCGAGACCCAGTGGCCTCCGTGGCTTGAGCCGATCGTCGA
>JBDKJR010000146.1:0-2638 GCA_039796515.1 Actinomycetota bacterium | reverse complement strand
CTAGCTGCGACCGAGCTCCTCGGCCACGAGGAAGGCCAGTTCGAGCGACTGCATGTGGTTGAGGCGCGGGTCGCACAGCGACTCGTAGCGCGTCGCGAGCGTCTCTTCATCGATGTGCTCTGACCCGCCGAGGCACTCTGTCACGTCGTCGCCCGTGAGCTCGACGTGAATACCGCCCGGGTGGGTGCCGACGGCACGGTGCGATTCGAAGAATCCCTTGACCTCATCGACGACATCGTCGAAGCGACGTGTCTTGTAGCCGTTCGGGGTGGTCAGGCCGTTGCCGTGCATGGGGTCGCACACCCACAGCGGCGTGGCGTCCATGCCGCGGATGGCGTCGAGCAACGGCGGGAGGGCATCCCGAACCGTGCCCGCGCCCATGCGCGTGATGAAGGTCAGGCGACCGGGCTCGCGCTCGGGGTCAAGAACGTCGATCAGTCGTTCCATGGTCTCGGGCGTCGTCGACGGGCCGAGCTTGACACCAATGGGGTTGCGGATGCGCTTGAAGAAGTCGACATGGGCACCGTCGAGCTCGCGGGTGCGCTCACCGATCCAGAGGAAATGCGCGCTCGTCGTGTAGGGCGTGCCCGTGCGCGAGTCGATGCGCGTCATGGGGCGCTCGTAGTCCATGAGCAGGCCCTCGTGGCTCGAGTAGAACTCGACGCGCTTGAGCTCGTCGAAGTCGGCGCCAGCCGCCTCCATGAACTTGACGGCGCGGTCGATCTCTTTCGCGAGGCCCTCGTAGCGCTGGTTGGCCGGGTTGGCGGCGAAGCCCTTGTTCCAGCTGTGCACCATGCGCAGGTCGGCGAAACCACCCTGAGTGAACGCACGAATGAGATTCAGGGTCGACGCGCTCGTGTGGTACCCCTTCACAAGGCGCGAGGGGTCAGCCTGACGCGACTCGGGCGTGAAGTCGTAGCCGTTGACGATGTCGCCACGGTATGCGGGCAGAGTGACGTCGCCGCGGGTTTCGGTGTCGCTCGAGCGGGGCTTCGCGAACTGCCCTGCCATACGGCCCATCTTGATGACCGGCATCGATGCGCCATAGGTGAGCACAACAGCCATCTGCAGAATCGTCTTGACGCGGTTGCGAATCTGGTCGGCCGTGGCCCCCGCGAAGGTCTCGGCGCAGTCTCCGCCTTGCAGCAAGAAGGCCTCTCCGCGCGCAGCGCGGGCGAGGCGGTCGCGCAACATGTCGACTTCACCCGCGAACACGAGCGGCGGCAGCGAGGCGAGCTCGGCCGATGCCGCGGCAACGGCAGCCGCGTCGGGCCACTGGGGCTGCTGCTTGATCGGCAGGTTGCGCCAGTGGTCAAGACCCGCGACAACAGCGGGGTCAGCGTGCACGATGGTTTCGAACGGGTCGACCACGAGAGAAACGTCCTTTAGAGAGCGAGCAGGTCACGGATGCTCGGCGCATCGGCGCCGCGACGTTTAAGCCTATCGGGCGTTCGCGGGGCGTTTGTCTTTCACCGTGGTGGCGTAGACGTCGAGGTACTCTTGGCCGCTCAGTCGGCCCAGCTCGTACATGATCTCGTCGGTGATCGACCGCAACACAAAGCGATCGCTCTCGAGGCCCTGGAACCGGCTGAAGTCGAGAGGCTCCCCAAAAATGACGCCCGGGCGCACGACCTTGGGCAACTTCGAGCCAATGGGCATGACCTTTTCGGTGTCAATCATCGCGACGGGCACGACAGGAGCACCCGATTCCAAGATCATGCGCGCAACGCCGGTTCGGCCGCGGTACATGATGCCGTCGGGGCTACGCGTGCCCTCCGGATAAATGCCGAGCGCAAAACCTTCGGCAAGCACCTTGAGGCCGGTGTTGAGCGAGGCCTCACTGGCCTTACCTCCCGATCGGTCGATCGGGAGCTGACCGCTCGCCTCGAAGAACATCTTGATAAGCCAACCCTTGATGCCGCGGCCCGTGAAGTAGTCACTCTTGGCAAGAAACACCACTCGGCGGTCGAGCACGAGCGGAAGAAACACCGAGTCGGTGAACGACAAGTGGTTGCTTGCGAGAATCACGGCGCCCGTGCGCGGAACGTTCTCGACGCCGCGCACATACGGCCGGAACGCAGTGAGCAGAATCGGCCCGATTACCAGGTTCTTCATGAGCCAGTAGAACACCGAGGGTTCCCTTCGTCAGCAGCGCGGTTCAGCCTAATCGGTGAGCGGAGCATCCGCTCAGGCGAAGCCTTACGAGGGCGATGATGTGGCGTGGATGCGCGCCAAGTCAGCAGCGCCCACGACTCCTGCGTCGTTGACGAGCTCTGCGACCACAAACTGTGGCTCAGGGTGGTAGCCGCGCGCCGGCAAGTGGGCAAGGTAGGACTCTCGAATGGGGTCAAGCAGGTGATGACCCGCCACCGAGACTCCCCCGCCAAAAACAAACATCTCCGGGTCGAGCACAGCGCTTAGGCTCGCGCACGCTTGCCCAAGCCAGGTGCCGAGCTGGCGAAGTGCGTGGAGGGCTCCGGCATCTTCGTCGACGAGCAAGCGGGCGAGGATGTCGCCGGTGAGTCCGCCCGCGCGTTCGCGCTCGACGGAGAGCTGCAGGCCAATGCCCCCGGCGTCGGCGATCTCATTGGCCATGCGCAAGAGAGCACGACCCGAGCCGTATTGCTCAATGCACCCA
>JBDKJR010000145.1:0-2619 GCA_039796515.1 Actinomycetota bacterium | reverse complement strand
GTTCTCGTGGTGGGCGGGCTCTACGGCCTTTCGCTGATTAGTGACCGCGTGAACTTCGAGCTGCCGGGTCTGGGCACCGCTGAGCCGATGCCCACGCCGACCGCTTCGCCGTCGCCCTCGGCGTCGATTGAGCCGATTACCGACCCCGCACTCGCAGAGTTGCCGGCGGGCTTCATCATCACGGTGCTTAACGGCACCGAGGTCGACGGTTTGGGCGCCACCGCCCGTGACCTCCTCACGGCGCCCGGCTGGCCGGTCGGAACCGTGACCTCGGCTGCGCAGACCGATCTCACCGAGACTGTCATCTATTACAGCGACCCCGCCCTCGAGGGAGTCGCGGCTGGCATGGCGTCGCTGCTCGGTGTGGGAGTCATTGAACTTTCCGACGCGTTCCCGGGGGCCCCCATCACCATCGCGCTGGGCGCAGATTTCGCGGCCATCGCCGCTCCGTAGGCCGCGTGCGTTACGGGGGCGTTTCGCGTCGGTAAAACGTCGCGCTTGAAGGCCGAAAGCCCTGGTCGTCGACGGATCTCGGCGCTAGATTCGGGGAATCCCCAGCAACAAGGAGCTCCGCAATGCCCACAGGAACCGTCAAGTGGTTTAACGCCGAGAAAGGCTTCGGCTTCATCACGCTCGAGGGCGGTGAGAGCGACGTGTTTGTGCACTACAGCGCGATCGACATGCCCGGCTACAAGGTGCTCGAAGAGGGTCAGGCCGTCACGTTCGAAATCGGCACGGGCACGAAAGGTCCGCAGGCGGAGGGCGTGCGCGTCGCCTGACCGCTCGAACGGCGCACCGCGCGCGAACCGTCGCGCGCATCCCTCACGGGGCTAGGGTGACGCCATGAGCCGCTCGACTGTTCGCCTGACGAGCGCTGCCGCGCTCGGCGCGAGCATGCTCGTGATCACGGGCTGCACGGCGAGTGACGTCATGCCGACGCCTACGCCGTCGCCGTCGTACGTCTCGACATACGAGGCCCCGCCGGAATACGGCATCGCTCCGCTCACGGGCGAGCAAATCGAGGTCGGAGCTCTCACGGCCCCCTCGCTCGCGGCGAAGGTCGATAATCATCCGGACGCGCGGCCGCAGATCGGCCTCGAGCGCACCGACATCGTGTTTGAAGAGCTCGTCGAGGGCGGCCTGACGCGCTATGTCGCCGTCTGGCACTCCGATGTTCCTGCGGTCATTGGCCCGGTTCGCTCGATTCGGCCGATGGACCCCGACATCATTTCGCCGCTCGGCGGCATCGTCGCCTACTCGGGCGGTCAAAGCCGCTTCGTGCAGATGATGCGCGAAGCCCCGGTCTACAACGCCATTCACGGGCAGCGCGACACCGACGACACCTTCTATCGAGGCGATAACGCGGATGCTCCGCACAACGTGCTGGTCAAGGCCCCCGAGGTCATCGCACAGCACCTCGACCTCGCGCCGCCGCCCCAGTTGTTCGCCTTCGCCGAGAGCATCGCGGCCGCGACGGCGACGAAAGAAGGCACGCCGACGGCGGGCATCGACATGCGCTTCGGTGGGGCGAGCAGCCCGTCGTGGAACTGGGATGCCGCGAGTGAGCGCTGGCTGCGCATCCAGACGGGCGGAGCTCCTGACATGGACGCGAACGGCGCACAGCTGAACGCCGTCAATGTCGTGGTGCTGAGGGTTCCGGTGCAAGTGATTCAGAGCATCCCGACCACGCAGCTCATTGGCTCGGGCGAGGCGTGGATCTCGACGGGCGGGGCCACGGTGCGCGCGACCTGGTCGAAGACCTCCATGACCGCGCCGATTCGATTGCTCGATGCCAACGGTGTCGCCGTTCGTCTCGCGCCGGGCAACACCTGGGTTGAACTCGTGCCGCTCGGCGGCTCACTGAGCTTCCGCTAGCGACCGCTTAGCTCGCGCGCCTTCTCTGGCCGGATGCACGGCCTCGTGGCTTGCACTCGACCCCAGCGAGTGCCAGAATCGTTTAGCACTCACGCTCTGTGAGTGCCAAGAGCTACCGTACGTGAAGCGTCCGGGAGGGACGAGAGACACATGGCTAAGATCATCGCTTTCGACGAAGAGGCCCGTCGCGGTCTCGAGCGCGGCCTGAACATTCTGGCTGACGCCGTCAAGGTCACGCTGGGCCCGCGGGGGCGCAACGTAGTCCTCGAGAAGAAGTGGGGCGCTCCCACCATCACCAACGACGGCGTGTCGATCGCCAAGGAAATTGAGCTCGACGACCCGTTCGAGAAGATTGGCGCCGAGCTCGTCAAAGAGGTCGCCAAGAAGACGGACGACGTTGCCGGTGACGGCACGACCACCTCGGTCGTGCTCGCCCAGGCGCTCGTGCGCGAGGGCCTGCGCAACGTCGCGGCCGGCGCCGACCCCATCAGCCTCAAGCGCGGTATCGAGAAGGCCACGCAGGCCGTCTCGGCCCAGCTGCTGAAGAACGCCAAAGAGGTTGAGACCAAAGAAGAGATCGCCGCGACCGCGAGCATCTCTGCTGCCGACCCCGAGATTGGCGCCCTGATCGCCGAGGCCATCGACAAGGTGGGCAAGGAAGGTGTCGTCACCGTTGAGGAGTCGAACACCTTCGGCACCGAGCTCGAGCTCACCGAGGGCATGCGCTTCGACAAGGGTTACCTG
>JBDKJR010000144.1:0-3542 GCA_039796515.1 Actinomycetota bacterium | reverse complement strand
AATCCGGAGCCCGTGGCGAAGATCGCCCCGTTGTTGGTCGGGTAGGCGTCAACGTTGATGGCCGTCGACGTTTCGTAGCGGTTGCTGCCGGCGAGGCGTCGCACATCTGCCGACGGGAACTGGCTCGTCAGTTGCGACATGATGCCCGCACTGACAACCCCCGTGCCACCCGCGATCGTGATCTGTGTGGGGGCAAGTTCGGTGATGAGCGCAATCGTCGACGCGGGGACCGTCGAGAGGTTGCCATCGACCAAGATGACCGGGTTGCCCTCGCCGGCCGCGACGGCGCCGGCGCTGAGCGCGTCGGGGTAGTTGCGGCCTGTGGCGATGAACACCTCAGGAACCGTGATGCCGTTCCACACTTCTTCGACGATTGCGGCGCCCGTGAGGTAGCGCGAGGTGCCCGCGAGTCGAATGACGTTCGGCTGAATCGCCTCGAGAGCCGTTTCGACGGATGCGGAGACCGCGCCCGTGCCTCCGATCACGTAGATCGTGCTCGGGTTGAGGCGCACGATCTCATCGCGGACCACGTCGGGCAGCGAGGTCGGGTTGGTGAGCAGGAGCGAGCCGCCGAGCTTTCCGGCCGCGGGTCCTGCAGCGAGTGCGTCGGGGAAGTTGAGGCCGTTGGCGACGAACACCGTGCTCGTCCCGCTCGGGAAGGCCTTTTGCGACACGGCGACGGCGGTTTCGAAGCGGTTGGTGCCCGCGAGCCGCTCTTGCTCGAAGCCGAGAATCTCGACAACGTCGCCGTTCTGGATCGTGACCGCGACGTCACCCGACGCGGCGACCAGTCGAGTCGCGTCGTTGACTGTTGCGATGTGGCCAATGACCTCGTAGGTTGCCGTGTCGATCATGGCGACACGGTCAAGGTCGTATTCGGTCGCATAGAAGATGTCGCCGGACTCGGAGAAGACGCCACCACTCGTGGTGCCCTCCAAGGGAATCGTGGCGATGACGGCCGTCGACGTGGGATTCATGACGGCCACGGAGTTCGGGGTTCCTCCAAGGAGAACCCACAGTTGTGACTGATCAGAGTTATGCACGACGTCTTTCGGAGCGGTGCCGGTGATCCCTAACGTCGAGTCGTAGTCGATGGCGAGATCGACGAGATCGAATCGAATAAGTCGGTTGACGCCCGCTCCTACGGTCATGAAGATCGACGACTCGTCTGCGGAAAGCACCCCAAGAAACGGGAATGTGCTGCCCGCGTCGTAGCCCGTGAAGGCATGCGTTGTCGTGTTCACAATCTGAACCTCGTCGAGGCTGGAGTTGAGAACATAGGCGGTCGCGCCATCGTTCGTGAATAGCACGTCGCGGGGTGCGCCACCCATCGTCAGAGTGGAGCTCACCGTATTGGTTGCTGTGTCGATGATCGAGATCGTTCCGTCGCCCGCGTTGGATGCCCACACCTCCGACCCGTCAGGTGATGCGTTCACGTTGTACGGTTCGTTGCCGACCGCGACGGTGGTCACAACCGACCAGTCGGTCGTGTCAATGACGGTCACATTTGCGCTGTACCGATTTCCGACGTAGGCGAAATCTCCTGCGATCGTGATGTCGTACGGGCCATCTCCGGTGGGCAGCGTGCCATACGAGCCATGGGCATCGGCATCGGGCGCGTGCGCGGTTCCGGCGGCAGTGATGACGCCGGCGAGCAGGGTCGTGCTGAGGAGTGCGGCGAGCGTCGTCCGCGAGCGCAGACGACGAGGGGTGGGGTGTGACATAGCGTGCTCCGGGTTCGAGGAGGGGGATGACCGTCCGGGTGAACAGTCGCCTCCACATTAGGAGCGCGTCTTTCGCTTCGCACTACCTAGAGTCGCTCGCGCATTACTCAGGCAATGAGCCGTTACTCATGGAGTAGGGCCGCCACGTCAGCACCGTACTCAGCCGGCCCACGAATTCGTCGCCCGCCGGGCGAGCTCATTAAGTCGTCGCCCGTAGGGCAAGCTAATGGCTTAGTCGGCCAGAGGGGGAGCTAAGGGATTCGTCGGCCAGAGGGCGAACTAAGGAATTCGTCGCCCAAAGGGCGAGATTAAGGGATATACAGCTCGTACTCCGGCAGCGCCCCATCGAGCACGGGCACGGCGATCTCGGCGCCCTCGACACCCGTGTAGGAGAAGAAAACGGGAACGAGCCCGCCGATCGTTGCGCCGGTGCCCTCGAGCACAATTTGAATTTCGTCGTCGGGGCCGCCGACGCGCGTGCGCTCGCCCGCCTGCACCACGATCGCTTCAGACACGCGTTCGCCTTCGGCCTCCCACTGCACGATGAGGCGGCGGTTGACGTCCGCCGAGCTGGCGACCGTCATGACGAGGTTCAGTTCGTCTCCGGTCTCGCCAATGAGCAAGGCATTGCGGATGGCGAGCTCGCCCACCTCGACGCCCACGCCATCGCTCGGGTCATAGTCCTCTTGCGTGGCGAAGTTCGCCCCGAAGGTGCACCCGGTCGTGCCGACCAGCAGAGCTGCGGCAAGGGCGATCGACGCCGCTACGCGAGATTTCACGAAATGTCTCCTTCAGGCCGTCGGCTTGCCCGGTCACGCACTCTCTGAGACGCTCACGGAAGCCCGATGAAGTCTAGTCTAGCGAGGCTCAGCAGCCCGGTTGCGGCCAGCCCGAGGCCCCGCCCGGCCCGATTTTCTGGGAAAACCCTGTGGTAGACTGTCGCTTCTGCGGAAGGACCATCACCCATGCTTTTTCAGGTCGGCGAGACGGTCGTTTACCCCCACCACGGTGCGGCAACGATCATCGAAGTAAAGAACCGAACCGTTCGGGGCGAAGAGAAGCTTTATCTGAAGCTCAACGTCACGCAGGGTGATTTGACCATCGAGGTGCCGGCCGAGAACGTCGACCTCGTGGGCGTTCGTGACGTCATCGGCCAAGAGGGGCTCGACAAGGTGTTCGAGGTGCTTCGTGCGCCCTTCACCGAAGAGCCCACCAACTGGTCGCGTCGCTACAAGGCCAACCTCGAGAAGCTCGCCTCCGGCGACGTCATCAAGGTCTCCGAGGTCGTGCGCGACCTGTGGCGTCGCGATCAAGACCGCGGATTGAGCGCGGGCGAGAAGCGCATGCTCGCCAAGGCCCGCCAGATTCTCATCAGCGAGTTGGCGCTCGCCGAGAAGACCGACGAAGAGAAGGCCTCAACGGTGCTCGACGAGGTTCTCGCCTCCTGACCATGACGCCGCCGTTCCCCCCGCGGCTCGCCATCATCGTGGTCGCGGCCGGTAGCGGCACGCGGCTCGGCATGGCCCGACCGAAAGCCTTTGTTGAGGCGGGCGGTCGCACGCTGCTCGAGTGGGCGCTCGAGGGTGTCTTCGCGCAACCCGAGCCCGCTCAGGTGGTTGTTGTCGCGCCCGCGAGCCATCGCGCAGAAGCACTCGCGCTGGCCCAGCGCGTTGCCGGGCCGGCTCGGGATGCCCTCACGGTGGTCGTCGGAGGCGATAGCCGAGCGGCCTCCGTGGCCGCCGGGCTCGCCGCCGTCGCTGATGGCGTTGAGGTGGTGCTCATCCACGACGCGGCGCGAGCGCTCACGCCGCCCGAGGT
>JBDKJR010000143.1:0-7318 GCA_039796515.1 Actinomycetota bacterium | reverse complement strand
CGCATCGCCTCTCCAGAACGACGACGGATGCGCGCGCGCGAGGTCGTGATCGACGCGCACGAGCGCGTCACCCTCAGCGGAGTTGCCCTGACCTCACCTCTCCGCACCCTCGTCGATCTCGCGCGCCACGACGCGGGTGACGATCTCGACGCGCTGCTCATGCAGGGCATCCGCACCCACGGGCTTGACGCACGCGACATCGCGAGCGCTCTCTCGGGCCGCACCAATCTCTCGTTCGTGCGCACGGCTCGAGAACGGCTCGAGAGGGCGCTGACCTCAGCGGCCCTGTGAGCGCCACTCTCGGGCGAATTATCCGTTGCTGACGCGATACACGTCGTACACCGCATCGATGCGACGAACGGCGTTCAGCACGCGGTCAAGGTGAGTGACGTCACCCATCTCAAAGACGAAACGACTGAGCGCGAGCCGGTCTTTCGATGTGCTCACACTCGCCGAGAGGATGTTCACGTGGTGCTCAGAGAGCACACGGGTGACGTCACTCAGCAAGCCACTGCGGTCGAGGGCCTCGACTTGAATCTGCACGAGGAAAACGCTCTTCGCGGTCGGCGCCCACTCCACCTCGATCATGCGGTCGGGTTCGGTGAGAAGAGACGAGACGTTGCTGCAGTCGCCTCGGTGGATGCTCACGCCTTGGCCCCGCGTGATGAACCCTACGATGGCGTCTCCGGGTACGGGAGTGCAGCACTTCGCGAGCTTCACGAGGATATCGGGGGCCCCGCGCACAAGCACGCCCGAGTCGCTCGTGCGCACGGGAGTGCGCCCTCTCGTCGGAACGCTGAACGGCTCATCGTCACTCTCGGCCTCGACGTGCAAGGCAGCGAGAATCTTCTCGATGACCGACTGAGTCGAGACGTGCCCCTCGCCCACGGCCGCATAGAGCGACTCGACCGTTTCGTAGCGCAACTGCGAGGCCACGTGCGCGACGGAGTCTTGCGTCATGAGGCGCTGCAGCGGCAAGTTCTGCTTGCGCATTGCCCGCGCGATCGCGTCTTTGCCCTGCTCCACCGCTTCGTCGCGGCGTTCTTTCGTGAACCACTGGCGAATCTTCGAGCGGGCCCGCGTGCTCGTCGTGAAGTTCAGCCAGTCTTGGCTGGGACCAGCATCCGGGTTCTTTGACGTGAAGACCTCGACCGAGTCGCCGCTGTTGAGCACCGTCTCGAGCGGCACGAGCCGACCGTTGACCTTCGCACCCATCGTGCGGTGGCCCACTTCGGTGTGCACCGCATACGCGAAGTCGACCGGGGTGGCACCGGCAGGAAGCCCGATGACTTTGCCCTGCGGGGTGAAGACATAGACCTCTTTCGCGCCGATCTCGTAGCGCAAGTTGTCGAGAAACTCGGTCGGGTCGCTCGTTTCGGCCTGCCAGTCCGAGATGTGGGCGAGCCACGCCATGTCGGCGTCGGAGCGCTCGGCGACCGCTTCTCCGCGGCTGGAGCCGGCCATCCGCTCTTTGTACTTCCAGTGCGCGGCCACACCGAACTCGGCGCGCTGATGCATTTCGTGGGTGCGAATCTGCAACTCGACGGGTCGCCCCCCGGGGCCAAAGACGGTCGTGTGCAGCGACTGATACAGGTTGAACTTGGGCGTCGCGATGTAGTCCTTGAATCGCCCCGGCATCGGATTCCAGCGCGCATGCACGGCCCCCAAGACGGCGTAGCAGTCGCGAATCGAGTTCACGAGAATGCGCACTCCCGTGAGGTCGTAGATCTCGTCGAAGTCTCGCCCGCGGTGAACCATCTTTTGGTAGATCGAGTAGTACTGCTTCGGGCGACCCTTGACATCACCCTTGATCTTGGCGGCGCGCAAATCGTCTTTGACGGCATCGATCACCTGCTGTACAAAGGCCTCGCGCTCGGGCGTGCGATTGCGCACGAGGCTTTCGATCTCGACGTAGATCTTCGGCTGCAAGACCGCGAACGACAGGTCTTCGAGCTCCCACTTGATGGTCTGGATGCCCAAGCGATGTGCGAGCGGAGCATAGATGTCGAGCGTCTCTTGCGCCTTCCGCTGCGCCGATGCACTGTCGACGAAGCCCCACGTGCGAGCGTTGTGCAATCGGTCGGCGAGCTTGACGATGAGCACGCGGATGTCTTTCGACATCGCGACGATCATCTTGCGCACGGTCTCGGATTGCGCGCTGTCGCCGTACTTCAGCTTGTCGAGCTTGGTAACCCCGTCGACGAGCATGGCGATCTCGTCACCAAAGTCGCGTCGCAACTCGTCGAGGCTGTAGTCGGTGTCTTCGACGGTGTCGTGCAAGAGCGCGGCGGCAATGGTCTTGGCGCCGATGCCGAGGTCGGCGAGAATTTGCGCGACCGCGAGCGGGTGAGTGATGTACGGCTCGCCGCTCTTGCGCGTCTGGCCTTCGTGCGCGCGCTCGGCAACGGCGTAGGCGCGCTCAATGAGCCCGACATCCGCCTTGGGATGCTGCGCCCGCACCGTCTTGATGAGCGCCTCGAGAGCGCCGCCCGTCTGCGACCGCGAGAAGATGCGCGGCAGAAGGGCGCGCAACGAGGCACTGCTTTGCTGCGTCGTCTCCGTCATCCGCGCGTCCTCCACGGCGATTCTACGCCGTGAGGGTGTACATCAGCCGACGGTGCCATTCGCCGACGACCAGGCTCAGCGCACCGCACCCGACTCTGAGCGCGCAACCCGGGGGCGCGTGCCCTGCTTCTTGAGCTCGGGCTCGTTCTCGCGCAAGTGCACGTAGAGCGGCGCGGCCAAGAAGATCGAGGAGTACGTCGCAACGATCGTGCCCACGGCCAGAGCCAGAGCAATGTCGCGCAGCGTTCCCGCGCCGAGCAAGAGCGAGCCGATGAACAGAATCGATGCGGTCGGCAGCACGGCCACGATCGAGGTGTTGATCGAGCGCACGAGCGTTTGGTTGACGGCGAGGTTGACCGACTGCGCGAAGGTACGTCGCGACTCGACGCCATCTTCGCTCGTGTTCTCGCGAACCTTGTCGAAGACGACGACGGTGTCATAGAGCGAGTAGCCGAGAATCGTCAAGAAACCGATGACGGCAGCAGGCGTGATCTCGAGCCCAAACACGCCATACAGGCCGGCGGTGATGATGAGGTCGTGCACGAGAGCGATGATCGCGGCCAGCGACATCTTCCAGGTGCGGAAGTACAGGGCAAGAACCAGGCTCGCGAGCAACAAGAACACCGCGAGGGCGATGATTGCCTGGCGCGTGATGTCGGCACCCCACGTGGCACCGATGAACGACGAACTCACGTCGGCCACATCAACGCCATAGGCCTCGGCGAGGGCAGCACGCACCTCTTCGGTCTCGGTCGGGGTCAACTGCTCGGTCTGAACACGCACCGAGTCGCCGCCCACGATCGAGACACGGGGGTTCGCCCCGGGAACAACCGAGGTGACCGCCTCGTCGGCAATCGCCGTGGCCGCCGCAGTGCCTTGCTCGACCACCGAGGTGCTTTGCACACGGAACTCGGAGCCACCACGGAACTCGATGCCGAAGACAAACCCTCCGCGCAATGCCGTGAGCCCGATGGCCAGCACGACGAAGACGACGGCGATGAGGTACCAGAGATTGCGGCGACCGACGAAGTCAAACGAGCGCGCGCCCGTGTAGAGGTCGTTACCGAACTGCGTGAGCTTGCTCATCGCGCGTCCTTCCCTTCACCGCTCTGTTGCGCGGCCTTGCGCTCGGCGATCGTCTGGCGTCGCTGTGCCTCTTTGCTGCTGCTCGCGATCTTGGTGCTCGTGACCCCCACGGGAGTGCGGAACTGCGCACGCCCGCGGTAGACCGCGCCAAGCGCCTGCGGGTCAAGGCCACTGAGCGGATGCCCACTGCCGAAGAACCGCGTGCGCGCAAGCAACTGCATGATCGGGTGCGTAAAGAGCGCGACGACGATGAGGTCAACGATCGTCGTGATGCCGAGCGTGAAGGCGAAGCCGCGAACGTTGCCGACGGCCAACACGAAGAGCACTGCCGCGGCGAGGAAGTTGATGACGTCACTGATGAGGATGGTGCGCCACGCGCGCTTCCATCCCGCCTCGACGGCCCCGTCGACAGTTCGGCCATCGCGCAACTCGTCACGGATGCGCTCGAAGTACACGATGAACGAGTCCGCGATCACGCCAATCGAGATCACGAGACCCGCGACACCGGCGAGCGAGAGGCGGAAGCCCTGCTGGTTCGAAAGGTACGTGATGATGAGGTAGGTCACGATGCCCGCCACGATGAGCGAGGCCAGTACGACGCCACCCAGCGCACGGTATTGGAAGAACGCGTAGAGACCGACCAAGATCAGGCCGACGATTCCCGCGATGATGCCGCTCTGCAACTGCGAGACCCCGAGCGTCGCGCTGATGTTCTCGCTCGACTGAATCTCGAACCCGATCGGCAAGGCGCCGAACTTGAGCTGGTCGGCGAGCGTCAGGGCGCTCTCTTCCGTGAAGTTTCCGCTGATCTGCGGGCGGCCATCCGTGATGGCACTGATCGTGCGCGGAGCGCTGATGACACTGCCGTCGAGCACGATGGCGAACTGGTTCTGCGAGCCAGACAGCGCGACGAGGCGCTCGGTCACGGTGCGGAACTGCGCGGTGCCTTCGGCGTCGAACTCGATGAAGACGCCCCACTCGTTGGTGGTGACACCCGTCTGCGACGTGATGAGGTTGGCACGAGCATCCGCGATGCGCTCACCCGCAACCTCGACGGGGCCGAGGATGTACTTGACGCTGCCATCTTGCTCACACGTGATGAGCGGCTCGTCGGTCGGCGCGACGTTGGCGCCAACGGCGTTGACGGTCGCGCAGTCGAACGAATCGAACTGCTCTTGCAACTCAGGGGTAACCCACGCGAGGTCGCTCGCATCGGTCGGGCTCGCGCTCGGGGTGGGCGTTGCACTTGCCTCGGGCGAGGCGCTGGGCGAGGCCGAGGGGTCGGTGGTGTCGGTCGCGCCTTCTTCGCCAATGGTGTCGGCCGAGGGCGCACCGGCAACCAGCACCGCACGGAACTCGAGCTTGGCCGAGCTCGAGATGCGCTCGCGCGTCTCGTCGTCGGGCTCGCCCGGGATCGACACGACGATGTTCTGGTTGCCCTGCGTGTTGATCTCGGCTTCACTCACACCACTCGCGTCGACGCGCTGGCGAATAATCGCCACGGCGCGCTCGAGCTGCTCCGGCGTCACGGCCTCACCGCTCGACAACTGGGGGCTCAGCGTGATCTGCGTGCCGCCCTCAAGGTCGAGAGCGAGCTTGGGAGTCCATTGACCGTTGTTGAAGAGCACGCTCGCACCGTTCGCCGCGATCAGGGCGATGATGATGACGAGCAGCCAGACAAGGGAACGAATGGCTTTGCGCTCAGTGGTGCTTCTGGCCACCAGAGGTACTCATTTCTGCGAGGGGAGGCGGGCACGCCACAAACCGGGGTGCCCCGCGAGGTGAGCGGCGGGTTTAGTTCTCGGTCTTCTTGGCGCGCTTCGGCTTCTCGGCCGGCGCGTCGAGGCTCGACTCGTTGATGCTGGGCTCGGCGTCGGCAGCAGCCTCGACCTCGGTCGGCTCGTCTTCGATGACGCGCGCGAGAGTCTGGCGGTGAACGCGCACGGTGCTGCCCGGGCTCGTCTCGATGACCGCAACGTTGGCGTCATCGTCAATGCTCACGAGCGTGCCAAACAGTCCGAAGTTCGTCATGACCTCGGCGCCGGGGACCATCTTCAGCTGCAGGGCCTCGAGGTCTTGCTTGCGCTTACGCGAGTTGCGGAACATGAAGAAAATGAGCAGGGCGAGCACGCCCAGCATGACGATCGTCAACTGGTCGAAAACCATGAGACGCAGTGCCTTTCAGAGACGGGGGCGGCATGACGCTGAATTCAGCGCCGATCAGCGAGCGGATGCTCTGCCGAGGGCCAGCGACAACTATAGGTCATCGGCCTCGGTGACCCGCGGCGCGAGCCCGAGGTGGGCCCAGGCTCGCGCGGTCGCTACGCGTCCGCGTGGCGTGCGCGACAGCAGCCCGGAGCGCACGAGGAACGGCTCCACGACCGCTTCGATGGTCTCGGCTTCTTCACCGACCGAGACCGCGAGCGTCGACAGCCCGACCGGTCCCCCGTCGAATCGTTCGACGATGGCCTGCAGCACGGCGCGGTCGAGCCGGTCGAGTCCCTGCTCGTCGACGTCGTAGAGCTCGAGGGCCGCGCGCACCGCGGTGCGGTCGGCGTCAGAACCCCGCACGAGCGCAAAGTCGCGAACCCGGCGCAGCAGACGGTTGGCGATGCGGGGCGTGCCGCGAGAGCGGCGCGCGATCTCGGCGAGAGCATCCTCGTCGATCGCCAAGGTCAACAAGCGAGCGGCACGCACGAGCACCTGGTGCAACTCGTCGGGCTCATAGAACTCGAGGTGAGCCGTGAATCCGAAGCGGTCACGCAGGGGGTTGGGCAGCAGACCGGAGCGCGTGGTGGCGCCCACGAGCGTAAAGGGAGCCAGTTCGAGCGGGATACTCGTGGCGCCGGCGCCTTTGCCCACCATGATGTCGACGCGAAAGTCTTCCATCGCGAGGTACAGCATCTCTTCGGCCGAGCGCGCCATGCGGTGAATCTCGTCGATGAAGAGCACTTCGCCCGGCACGAGCGACGACAGCACCGCGGCAAGGTCGCCGGCGTGCTGGATGGCGGGGCCACTCGTCATGCGCAAGGGCCGCTGGCCCTCGTGCGCGACGATCATCGCGAGAGTCGTCTTGCCCAGCCCAGGCGGGCCCGCCAAGAGAATGTGGTCGGGCGTGCGGTTCTGCAGAGTCGCCGCCTCGAGCAGCAACTGCAACTGGCGCCGAACCTTGTGTTGCCCCACGAACTCGCTCAGGTTGTGCGGGCGCAGAGCCCCTTCGAAGGCGAGCTCGGCGGCCGACTCGGGTTGTGCGCGAACGATGTCGTCGCTCACGATCGACCGTCACTCTCTGCCGTTGATCGCGATCGCGCGGGTCCCAGTTGACTGAGCGCTCGGCGCAAGAGCACGGGCAGCCCCGTCGTCGCCGCGTCAGGGTCAGCATCGACCACCTGCGCGGCCACCTCGATGGCCGTGCGCTCGGGCCAGCCGAGACCTGTGAGCGCCGCAACCAGAGAACCAGTGACGGCCGAGGGCGCCGACGACTCCGCCCCGGGGGCACTGGCCGCGGGGGCAACGAGCTTGCCCGCGAGCGTCACGACAATGAGTTTGGCCGTTTTGGGCCCGATGCCGCTGACAGCGCGGAACGGAGCATCGTTATCGTCGGCGATGGCCCGAGCAATGGCATCGGGAGTCATTTCTCCGAGCACCCCGAGCGCTGACTTGGGGC
>JBDKJR010000142.1:0-4628 GCA_039796515.1 Actinomycetota bacterium | reverse complement strand
TAGAGCGCCTCGTTTACGCCGAGGATGTCGGGGGTTCGAGTCCCTCAGGGCCCACCGTGTTGGCGTCACCGACAGCGTGTGTCGGCGGTCGTTCGTACCGTGGCAGGGTGCCGCAGAGTGTTGACCAGTGGTGGAATCGTCGACAGCGCGTGACCGGCGTCGAGGTCCCCAGCCCCATTGGGCGGTTTCGGGATGCCTGGGCGCCCTTCACCGTGCTGGTCGAGCAATATCGCCCCGAGCGCAATCACGGTCTCGTTCTCTCGCAGATTCCGCCTGCGGCTGATGTCTATCTCGTGTGGGTGTGCTCGGTCGGCCACGAGTTTGTCGCGACTCCCGCAGAGCAGCGCGGTCGCCCTGGTCGCTCGCGGTCGTCGCGATCGTGGTGCCCCGTGTGCTCAACCCCCTCGCTGTTGCCGTCGGTCTCGAAATGGCCCCGGCTTCCGGTGCCCGCCCAGGCGAATACAGATGAGCCTCGACGGATGCCCACGCGACCGTCACTCGTGGCCCTTCGCCCTGCGGCCTCGGGGTCGTTGCGCTCGGCCGCCGAGGTTCAGCCCGGCCAGGCTTTTCGCAGCGTGCGGGCACCGCGGGCGACCTCGGCGGCCGAGGGTCGGCTGCGCGCTCTCATTGCCGAGCGACTCGAGGTTGACCTCTCCGCGACGGCAGTGCGCGTTCGCACGCCATTCTTTGGGGCGTTCGAGGTGTGGCCAGACGTGATCATTCCCGAGCTCGCGATCGCGATCGAACTCGACACGGTCGGTCGCAATGGCGACGAACACGTGGGCAGGCGAGAACGGTCGGATCGCCGCAAAAACCAGGTGCTCGCCGAGGTGGGCTGGCACGTCATTCGTGTGCGGTGCCGTCCGTTGCGCGCTCTGGGCCCGCACGACCTGGTCGTTGCGGGCGTGTCGGCCACGGCCGTCGATCAGCTCATCGAGCGGTGTGGCGAGGTTCGCGGCCACCTCTTCGTCGACGCCTACCGCACCGCCCCACAGCGGCATGGATCCGCCGCGAAACGCTAGAGGTAGAGCGCCCAGAGCAGGGCGGCGAACGTGGCGACGAAGATCGCAGGCCCCACGAAGCGCACGATGTCGACGCCCCGCGCACTCGCGATGATGCGTCGACCGAGCGCCGACACACCGGGAACGGCCCGCAACTCGTCGATAACGGCGAGCCCCTCGGTGGCCGCTGCATACTGCGCGGATGCCCCCAAGACTCCCGAAGCCAGCAAGATGCCGGTCGCGGCCAGGCGCACCGGGAGGGGCGTTTCGGCGAGACCCTCGATGAGCATCCACACGGTGACGGCCAGCAAGAAGGTGGGCGCGAGCTGCGACACAATGATGTGCCAGCGTGCGCGAGTCCAGTGGGCGATGAGTTCGTTCTCGGTCATGCGCCCACTGTACGTCGCCGTCGTCTGAGTCAGGAGCCTCATGTCTGTAGCCGTCTGGGCTCTCGTCGCGTCGTGCGTCTTGTGGGGAACCACCGGCACGGCGGCGTCGTTCATGCCCGAGGCCGTGAGCCCGCTCGCGATTGGGGCGAGCACCATGACGGTCGGCGGCGCATTGCTCTTTGCAACGAGCCGGCGAGCGGCCCTCGCGGTCATGAGAGATCGCGCCGTGCGGGGCTGGCTCATCGCGGCGGCTCTCGGCATGGTGGCGTATCCGCTCGCGTTCTACACCTCGATGGATCTCGCTGGCGTCGCGATCGGCAACGTCGTGTCGCTCGGGTCGGGGCCCATTTTCGCGGCGATCATCGAGTGGCGGGTGACCCGCAGTCGATTGACGGTGCGGTGGATGCTGAGCGCAGCCATCGCCATCACCGGAATGGCCCTGCTCGTGGTGGGCGGGCACGGCGACGATTCGCCGGTTGATGCGGCGAGCATCCCGGCCGGCGTCATCTTCGGTCTCGTGGCCGGAGCTGGCTACGCGCTCTTCACCTTCGCGTCGGGCACGGTGATCCGCGCGGGGCACTCGGGGCGCGCGACGATGGGCGCGGCCTTCGGCCTCGCCGCCGTTCCGCTCGCCGGGGTGTTGCTCGTGGTCGGTGCACCGCTCGTGGCGACCCCCTCGAGCATCGCGATTGCGCTCTACCTCGCGGTGGGACCCATGTTTGTCGCCTATTTGTTCTTCGCGATCGGTGTTCGTTCGCTGGCGTCGAGCACCGTGACCGTCATCACCCTGCTCGAACCATTTGTCGCGACGTTGCTGGCGGTTTTCGTCGTCAACGAGCGTCTCGAGCCGCTCGGGTGGGTCGGGCTCGTGCTCATTGTGGTGGGGGTCTTCGTGCTTTCCTCGGCTCGGCAACAGCGTTCGGTGCCCTGACCGTCCTATCATCGGGGGCATGGTCGACGACGAGCTGCCGACGAACGACAACGCCGAACCGGTGATTCCGCCCGGGCCTCGACGCTCAACCTTTACGCCGCCTCCGTCGGATGCGACGTACGACCCCTCGGCGACCGATGACGACGCGCTCGCTGGTGCGCTCTCTGAGCAGTTCACCGCATGGAAGCCCGCACCCGCCGCCGCTGAAGACGATGCGCCGGTTGCGCCCGAGCCTCCGATCGTCGCAGAGACTGAGCCCGCAGCTCCGGTGGCGACGGCCCCCGAATCGACCCCTTTTGGCGCCGTTCCGCACGAGCCGACGGCGTGGGAGCCAGCTCCCTGGCAACCGGCCGCCGAGGAACCGGCCGCATGGCAGCCGGCCGCAAACGAACCGCCCGCATGGCAGCCGGGCGCAAACGAACCGCCCGCATGGCAGCCCGCCGCCGACGACTCGGCAGCACCCGCCTTTTCGACCGCGACGGCACCGGAACCCGATCCTTTCGCGACCAGGCCTCCGAAGATCTACGACCTGACGGGCATGGGCGACCCAGCCCCGAGCGTTGCGCCGGCAGCGCCTAGCGCTGGGCCGGCAGCCCCGACCGCTCCGGCTGTGCCGGACGCCCCGACTCTGCCGCCGCCTCCGCAGCGAATGTCCCTGACCGACGCCGAGCTTCTCGAAGCGGCAAACCTCGATGCGCCCGGTCAAGACACGAGCTCGATCCTCGACCTGGTCGAGCGAGAGCTCGTGCTCCGGCAGATTGAAGCGCAGCGCTTGGCGGAGTGGGAGAAGCAAGTGCGGGCGTCCGCAGCGCCCGAAGCCGATGAGGTCGTGACTCAGGTACGCGAAAAGTTCACGGGCGTGGTGCCCGTGATCCCGCCCTCGTCGCCGGAAGACTCCGCCGAGCCCGCGCTGTCGGTCGCCGAGCAACTCGCATCGGCGCCTCCTCCGGCGCCTCCGCAGCAGTTCGCGACGCCACCGGCCGCTCCGCTCATTGACTTGGCCCTCGCCGACGCGCCGCCGCCCTATGGCATCGTGCCATCGGCGGCCGTCGCCCCGCCGCCCTCCGTTCCCGCCCCGAGTGACGAGTCGTGGCAACCCCCGGCCTCGTTCGCGCCGGAGCCACCGGCTTTCGTGCAAGCGACCGAGCCGCCCGCTTTCGAACACGCGACCGAGCCGCCCGCTTTCGAACCCGCAACCGAGCCACCGGTTTTCGAACCCGCGACCGAGCCACCGGCTTTCGAACCCGCGACCGCGCCGCCGGCCTACGAACCCGCCCCGGCGGCGCCACCCGTGTGGGAAGTGACCCCAGAACCTGAGCCGCAACCCGCGTGGGATGTCACGCCAGAACCCGCCCCACTCGTCGAGCCGGAACCCCTCGCGGCGCCCGCCTTCGCCCCCGCGTCTTCTGACCTGCCTCCGCTCGGGGTTCCGCCCGTCGCGATCCCGGGCGCGGATCTCGTGGCGGGCGTGGCGCCGGCCGCTCCTGCGGCTGCGGCCCTCGCGTTTGAGGACTTGCTGCGCGAACCCGCTCCGACGGAGGCCGACGACTCGAGTGCGGCGGTGAACTCCGCGGGCGAGACCTCCTGGGGCCTTGCCAGCGAGGATGCCGGTGACCACGAGGCGTCGGAGCTTGACGCGTTTGCCCAACAGTTTGGTGGGGCATCCGTCATCGACACCGCCCCACCGCCATCGATGGGCGTCGACGGGGAATCAGGCGACGAGAACGCTTCCGAAGTCGTCCCCGTCGGACTGCGCGCGGGCCGAGTCGAAGTCATCGCGCTCGAGCCCACACCGGCCGAACAGCGCGCTGGCCGGTCGGTGCGGCTGTTCTGGTTGTGGTTCGCCGTCAATTCTTCGGTCGTCAGCCTCGCGCTGGGCGCAGTCATTCTGGGACTGGGGGTCAGCCTCCGGCAGGCCGTGCTCGCAACGCTGATTGGTGTTGCCCTGTCGTTCTTGCCGCTCGGGCTCGGAACCCTCGCGGGCAAGTGGAGCGGGCAGCCGACCATGGTCGTGTCGCGCGCCACCTTCGGCACCGCCGGCAACGGCATCCCGGCCCTCCTTGCTCTCGCTACCCGCCTCGCGTGGGCAGCGGCGCTGCTGTGGATGCTCGGCGCCGGTGTCGCGGAGGTACTCGTTGGCTCGGGCCTCGTCGGTGACCTGGGGCGCCTCGAGTTGACGATTGCGGCGGCGTCGGTCGGTCTCGTGGTCGCGGCGCTTGTCGCAACCTTCGGGTTCGCTCTCATTGCCGTCGTGAGCGCGATCGTGAGTGTGGTGTCGGGCGTGCTGGTCGTCGGGCTCATTGCGCT
>JBDKJR010000141.1:0-3545 GCA_039796515.1 Actinomycetota bacterium | reverse complement strand
CGATCGCGGTAATGCCCGCGAGGTCCGTGAGATCGAGCTGCACGCCCGGCGCGACGGCGATGCCCGTGAACGAGTGCCCCGATCCGATGGCCTTGACGGGCAGCCCGTCGGTGCGAGCCCGAGCGATCGCGTCGACGACCTCGTCGCCGCTCGCCGGGCGCTCAACGCGCGCGGGCGTCACCTGCTCGGTACGCGCCCAGTTGCGCCATGGTTTCGGCCGCGCCGCTGCTGACGCCGTCGGCTTCGACGGCGCAACCGCTGCCTCCGGCACGCCAGACCTCGTCACGCGGGCACTCGCTTCTGTGCTGTCGCTCACAAGAACACCTTTCCTTCGCCGCGATAGGTGGGCAGCTCGCCCGAGACCTGATCACCGTCAACCACCTGGAAGGCATCGAGGTGCTCGCTGAGCTCTCCGGCTTTCGTGTGGCGCAGCCAGACTCGGTCACCGACGTGCAGCGTGCGAGCGGCCGGCCCGCGCAGCGGAGTCTGGACTTCTCCGGCGGCTTCGGTGCCGAGCATCCGCAGCCCCTCGGGCCAGACCACCTGCGGAAGGCGGTCGGGGCCGGGCGGGCCACTCGCGATCCAGCCGCCGCCCAGCAGGGTGGCGATGTCGTCGGTCGGCCGACGCACAACGGGCAGGGCAAACGACGCGGCAGGGGCGGGCGTGAAGGCCCGATAGGTGTCGAAGAGGTGCGGGCCCATCAGGCCGCTGCCGGCCGCAAGCTCAGTAACGGCGGGCTCGGACGACGTCGATTCGAGCGAGCCGGTTCCGCCACCGTTGACGAACTGCAGGGGCGTGCCGGCTGCCTCGGCGACCGCGCGCACGGCGGCGATTGCCCGGGCCCGACGGTCGCGCAGTTCGGCGCGCGACTGGCGCTGGATGCCCCGCACGAGCATCCCCCGCAGCGGACGGCCGGGGGGCGCGTCGCCGAGCCCCGCGATCTGCGCTTCGTAGGCCATGACGCCCACGAGCGTGAATCCCGCGCGCTCGGTCACGGTGCGGGCGAGGCCGGCGAGCTGCCCAGGGGTATGCAGCGGACTGCGCCGCACCCCAAGGTGACCGAGCGGGCCGCGCCAACTCGCATCGAGTTCGATCGCGATGCGGATGCTCGCCCGCGCACTCGGCGCGACGACCGAGTCGATCAGGTCAAGGTGGGCGACATCGTCGATCATGAGTGTCACGCGCGCGGCCAGTTGCTCGTCGGCGCCGAGCCGCGCGATGGCCGCGCGATCGGTCGTGGGGTAGCCCACCACGACGTCAGCGATGTCGCTGCCGCCGCTCGCCCCGCCGCGTCGGGCCGTCGCGCCCGCTGTGCCGCCCGCGGCCCGCGGGCTCGCGAGCCAGAGCGCTTCGGGCAGCGTGTAGGCGAGAACTCCCGCAAAGCCGGGGTGGGCGAGCACGGCCTCGAGAATGCCGCGCACGCGAATCGACTTGCTCGCCACGCGAATCGGCATGCCGCCCGCGCGACGCACGAGGTCAGCGGCGTTATAGGCGAGGGCCGCGCGATCGATAACGCCGAGCGGCGGGTCGAGGTGAGCCGTGGCGGCGGTCAAGCGCGGCCAGTGGGTTGTGGGGTCGGCGCCAGGGCGGGCGCTCGGCACATCGCTCAGGCGCAGCAGCTCGGCGGTCACGGCGTCAGTCTAGAGAGCGGCGCTGCCGACGAGTGTTGCTGACGCGGCTGCCCGGTCGGCAGCCTCGGCGCTTCCGCCGGGCGCAGAGTTGACGCCCGCGTCGGAGCTCAGGTCGGCGCTTACGTCGGCGCTGACTGTGCGATCGATCGTGCACTGGCCGAGCACGCGAGTGCCGACGTAGATCACGGCCGTCTGTCCGGGAGCGACGCCGAGCAGCGGCTCGCGCACCGAGACGATGAGCTCGCCGCCCGCGACGTGCGCGACGGCGGGCACCGGATCAGCGTGCGCGCGCACTTGCACGTGGCAGTCGAACGGCAGGAGGGCATCCGTCGCCGCGGGGGCAGTGGCGGGGGATGCGGCCGCGTCAGTGTCGGCCGGTGTCGCGGGCGCAGCGGCACCAGCCGGGTCAGCCTGCGTGATGCCGCTCGCGACCGGGTCGAGGCCCGCCCAGGTGAAGCGCTGTCCCGCGAGTTCGCGGATTGCGAGGGCCTCGCGCGGCCCCACGACGACCTCGTTCGTACGAGGGCGCACCTCGAGCACGAAACGGGGGCGCCCATCGGGAGCCGGGACGCCGAGATTGAGTCCGCGCCGCTGACCGACCGTGAAGCTCGTCGCGCCATCGTGCGAACCGACCGTCGCGCCCGAGCGGTCGATGATCGCGCCCTCCACGGGCTCGATGCGGTCAGCGAGCCAGCCGCGCGTGTCACCGTCGGGAATGAAGCAAATGTCGTGGCTGTCGGGCTTTTGGGCGACCGTAAGTCCGCGCTCCGCGGCCTCGGCGCGCACAACGGCCTTCGAGGGCGTCGTGCCGAGCGGGAACATCGCGTGCGCCAACTGCTCGGTGGTCAGCACGCCGAGCACGTACGACTGATCTTTGGCCTCGTCGGAGGCCCGGTGCAGCTCTCGATTGCCCGCGGCGTCGGTGATGATGTGCGCGTAGTGACCCGTGACGACGGCGTCGAAGCCGAGCGCGAGCGCCTTCTCGAGCACCGCCGCGAACTTGATGCGCTCATTGCAGCGCATGCAGGGGTTGGGAGTGCGGCCCGAGGAGTACTCGGCCACGAAGTCGTCGACGACGTCGGCGCGGAATCGCTCGCTGAAATCCCACACGTAGAACGGAATGCCGAGCTTCTCGGCCGCGCGACGCGCGTCGAGGCTGTCTTCGATCGTGCAGCAACCGCGGCTTCCGGTGCGCAGGGTGCCGGGCATGCGGCTGAGGGCCAAGTGCACGCCGACCACCTCGTGGCCCGCGTCAACAGCGCGCGCGGCAGCGACGGCGCTATCGACGCCCCCACTCATTGCCGCAACAACCCGCATGTGTCTAGGGTAAACGTCCCAACCGGGGAACCTGGCCCGCGAGCCCCGCCGCTTGCGCGCGCTCGACCGCTTTGGGCAGCGCGGCGAGCAGGGCGTCGATCTCGTCGACCGTGGTCGAAGGGCCGAGGGTGACGCGCAGGGCGCCGCGAGCATCCGCTTCGCTCAGGCCCATCGCGAGCAATACGTGGCTCGGTTCGGGTACGCCGGCCTGGCAGGCCGAGCCCGTCGACACCGCGATGCCGCGCGCGTCGAGCAGCATGAGCAGCGAGTCGCCCTCCGCGCCGGGAACCGTGAAGTGCAAAGTGCCGGGCAAGGCGATGGTGTCAAGGTGCGCGGCTCCCTCGCGGGCGCCGACACCGTCGGTCGCGCCCGCGTTCGCGCTGCCGATCGCGCCCGCGTTCGCGCCGCTGGTCGTGTGGTTTATCGCGCCGCCGTTCACGCCGCCGATCGCGCTGCCGATCGCGCCCGCCGCCCCGCGCAACACCGCCGCCGGCACGCTGCGACGGATGCCCTCCGCAAGCCGTTCGCGCAGCTCCCGCTTGTGCGCCGCCCGCTCCTCGAGCTGCTCGTAGGCCCACTCGGCGGCGATCGCGAAG
>JBDKJR010000140.1:0-4142 GCA_039796515.1 Actinomycetota bacterium | reverse complement strand
ACGAGACCGCGTTCGATGACGCGGTGCTCGACGGCGTGTGGGCCTGGCTCATGGATGCGGAGCACCCGCAATTCTGCCTCGTCGCCGAAGTCGATGCCGAGGTCGTGGGTTTCGCGCACGTGCGTGAGCAGCCCGACACCTTCACGGCCGGGCCCGGATGGTTTCTCGATGACCTGTACACCGCGCCCGAGTCGCGCGGCTCGGGCGCCGGCTCGGCTCTCATCGCCGCGATCGAGCAGCACGCCCGCGCGCACGGGGGCGGCACGATCCGCTGGATTACCGCGGCCGACAACGAGCGCGCCCAGCGGGTCTACGATCGACTCGCCACGCGCACCACGTGGGTCACCTACGAGAAAGAGGTGTGAGCGATGCAGCTCGGTACTCGGTGGAGCGTGGGCGGAGAACCGCCCGCACGGCTCAGCCCCGAGGTGCGTGCGGCGATCCGCGCGGTTGAGGGTGAGTTGTTGGGCTTCGATTCGACGAGTTGGCGGTGGACGCTCACGTGGCTCGAGAATCGCCCGGTTGTTGAGCTTGACGATGGCACGGTCATCCGGGTCGCCCCCGATGGCTCGGTCGTGACCGACGACGGCTCGGTGCCCCGCTAAGCGGGACTCGTTCTCGACGCGGATCTAGCTGACGAAGCCGTAGCGCGCCGCTCGATCGCGCTGCTCACCCGCGGCCTGCTGGGCGGCGAGGCGCTGGGCCTGCTGTTCGTGCGTGAGGGCCGCGGGGCGGCGATGCGCCCATCGAACGAGCGCGATGCCCGCGGTCAGGGCGATCGACCGCAGGGTCGACTCGCGCGGGTTCGCATCGCACACGGTGAGGTAAATGGTGGTCATGATCAGCCCCTGTTCTGGGTGGTCGTGGTGGCGGGAATCTCGATGCCGTCGAGCACCGGAAAGCCGAAGTACTGCAATTGCACGGGGCGCGAGCCCGGCACGCGTTGCCCGCGGTGCTCGCGAGCAAAGGCGACGAGCAGGTCGTTGATCTGCTCGTTGAGAGCGCTCAGTTGGGCCGCGGTGACGTGCACGCTCGTCGACTGCAGGGCGGTGGCCTCACGCCACTCGGGCGAGAGCACGTCGTGGCCGCGATCGATGATGTCGCGCACGCCCGCCTCGCGGTGGTGCAGCCACTCGCGCATGATGACGCGAGAGGCCGAGCGGGCGGCTTCGCTGCCCGTGAGTTCATCGCTGCCAATGTGGATGGGGCCGGGCACGCGCTCCCACCACCGCTCGCGCGCAGTGCCGCGCCCTTCGACCTCGCGCACGAAGCCGTGCTTGGCCAGTTGGCGCAAGTGGTAGCTCGTTGCTCCGCTCGATTCACCCAGCCGCTCGGCGAGGCCGCTCGCGGTGTCGGCGCCGTGCGTGGCGAGCGCCTCGATGAGCTGCATGCGCAGGGGATGCGCGAGCGCCTTGAGAACGTCAAGGTCGGCGATGCGGTTCACCTCGGGATCAGTGTTCGGGGCCATGTCCCCACCGTAGCAATGCAAAGGTTTCTTTGCAAGCAAATCTTTGCAGAGAAACCTTTGCACAGCCGGGCGTAGGCTAGAGCCATGTCGAACCCGTTCCTCGCCCCGAGCGCCCTGCCCTACCAATTGCCGCCGTTCGCCGAGATTCGCGACGAGCACTTTGCCCCGGCGATCGAGCAGGGAATGGCCGAACAGCTCGCCGAGATTCAGAACATCACCCGGCGTCGTGACATGCCGCACTTCGAGAACACCATGGTTCCGCTCGAAGAGAGTGGCCAATTGCTCACGCGCGTTCTGCGCGTGTTCTACAACAAGGCCTCGGCCGATTCGAACGACGTCACGAATGCCCTTGAAGAAGAGCTCGCCCCGAAGCTCGCGGCCCACGAAGACGCCATCAGGCTCGACGCGGCGCTCTACTGGCGCATTGCGCAGTTGCACGGCCAGCTCGATGAGCTGGGCCTCGACGACGAGCAGCGCTACCTCGTCGAACGGCACTACACCGAAATGACCCTCGCGGGTGCGGGCCTCGATGATGAGCAGAAGGCGCGGCTCAGCGAGCTCAACGCGCGCATCTCGACCCTCGAGACGCGTTTCGAGAAGAACTTGCTTGCTGACACGAACGACCTCGCGCTTGTCATTGACGACGCCGCCGAACTCGACGGCCTCTCCCCCGGCGAAATCAGCGCGGCCGCGCAAGCGGCGGCCGACCGCGGGCTCGAGGGCAAGTACCTCATCACGCTCGTGCTCCCGACGGGCCACCCGTGGCTGGAGACCCTCACAAACCGCGAGGTGCGCGCACGCATCATGGCGGCGTCGCGAGCGCGCGGTTCACGAGAGGGTGACCACGACAACCGCCCCGTCTTGCTCGAGATCGCACGGCTGCGCGCCGAGCGAGCAGAGCTGCTCGGCTTCGACAACCACGCGGCCTACGTCACGGCCGACCAAACCGCCAAGACTCCCGCGCGGGTCGCCGAGATGCTCGAGCGCCTCGCCCCCGCCGCCGCGCGCAACGCCGTCGCCGAGCAAGCCAAGCTCGAAGCCCTCGCGGGCCACCCCATCGAGGCGCACGACTGGGCGTTCTACAACGAGAAGGTGCGCAAGGCCGACTACGACGTCAACACGAGCGAATTGCGCCCCTACTTCGAGGCCGAGCGCGTGCTGCAGCAAGGCGTCTTTGCCGCCGCAACCAAGGTCTACGGCATCACCTTCACCGAGCGCCCCGATCTGCAGGGCTACCACCCGGAGGTGCGGGTGTTCGAGGTGCGCAACGAGGATGGATCCGACCTCGGCCTTTACCTGCTCGACCTCTACACGCGCGACAGCAAGCGCGGCGGCGCGTGGATGAACGAGCTCATCGGGCAGAACACGCTCCTGGGGCATCCGACGGTCGTCGTCAACAACCTCAACGTGCCCAAGCCCGCCGCGGGCGAGCCGACGCTGCTGACCTTTGACGAGGTCAACACGTTCTTCCACGAGTTCGGCCACGCGCTACACGGCCTCTTCGCGCACGTCACCTACCCGCGCTTCACGGGCACGAACGTGTACCGCGACTTCGTCGAGTTCCCGAGCCAGGTCAATGAGATGTGGATGCTCTGGCCCGAGATCGTGAACGACTACGCCGTGCACTACCAAACCGGCGAGCCGATTCCGGCCGAGGTGCTTAATCGCGTGCGGTCGGCGCAACTCTGGGGCGAGGGCTTCAAGACGAGCGAGTACCTCGCCGCGGCGCTGCTCGACCAGGCCTGGCACACGCTCAGCGCCGCCGAGGCCGCAGCCGTGACGGATGTCGCCGCCTTCGAAGCCGCGGCACTGAAGCGCGTGGGTCTCGACAACCCGGCCGTGCCCACCCGCTACTCGAGCACCTACTTCGCCCACACCTTCTCGGGCGGCTACGACGCCGGCTACTACAGCTACATCTGGAGCGAAGTGCTCGACGCCGACACTGTGCAGTGGTTCGAGGAGAACGGCGGGCTCACGCGCGCCAACGGCGATCGGTTCCGCGAGTACGTTCTGGGCATCGGCGGCACGCGCGACCCGCTCGAGGCCTATCGCGAGTTCCGCGGGCGCGACGCCGTCATCGAGCCGCTCCTCGAGCGGCGCGGGCTCGTCGCGTAGCGCGTTGGCGCGGGCGTCGCGGAGCGCGTCGCGTACCCCCTCGGGCAGCGCTTCGCGCAGCGCGAAGGCGGGCCGCTCGCGGATCGCGGAGCGCGTCGCGCCTGGCTCAGAACCAGGTGCTGAGGTACGGCGCGCGCGGAACGTGCAGCATCGCCGCGAGGCGAACCGCTGCGCCGGGTGATCCTTCGGCGAGGCGGCCGGCAATGCGCAGCGCGTCGACGGGCGTTCCGCCGAGCAGCAGCGACCCGAGCGCCTCGACGCCGAGCGAGATGACGGCAACGCCGTGCGGGTCTCCCGTGTGAGCCGTGACGGTTGCCGTGCCGTCGGGGCCCGCCTCGAGCATCCACTCGCCGCTCGCGAAACCGAGGTCATCGGTCACGCGCAGCACGACCGAATCGGCCGCGGCATAGCGCCGGGCGGTGAGCGCGACGGGCACGTCGAGAATGCGCACCCACAGGTGTTCGCGTCGCGCCACGGTCTGCACCGCTCGCGGGTTCGACACCATCCACTGCAGCGGCTCGTCGACGGGCCGCAGCTCGGCTACCACGGTTGAGACGAG
>JBDKJR010000139.1:0-6327 GCA_039796515.1 Actinomycetota bacterium | reverse complement strand
GCGGCGGCGTGCACGGTTACCGCTCGCTCGAAGGAACCTTCTTGGGCGGATGCTTGCACACGGGTCTGCGCGCGGGTCGCGCGATTGCGCGGCTCTAGTTCACTAGTTGCTCAGGCTCCACGCGTTCTGCTTGACGAGCACGTGGCCGCGCTGGGTGCTCAAGCGCACCCACGTGCCGGTCGCGAACTGCTCGATCGGGTCGTCACCGAGAAAGCCCAGGCTTTCGAGCGCGAAGGCCGCGCCCGCGGGCAAGTGATCGGCCTCAGGCAGGGGGCGACCCCACACTTCGCTACGCACCCGGTGCACGATTTGCTCGCCCGTGCCCTCGGGAATCGCGGCGGCGACCTCCTCGATACCCGCGCGCGCGGCGGCCGCGAAGCTCGCGGGGGCGAGGGGCGCCATGCGCTGCCATCCCCCGCGCGGTGGGGTGATGCCCGCCCAGACGATCGTGCTGACAGCGGCCGGAAAGCCCACCGTCACGGCGGTGCCGACGGGCGCGTCGTCGGGGGTTGAGGCGAGCGCAGCATCCACGCGGGCCTGCAAAGAACGCATCGGCACCACGACGTCGAACGAGCGCTCACCCTCAGCCGTCGGACTCAAGGCCAGCGTGCGCAGGCCCAGAACCGTGGGGCCGCGATCAAGCAAGCCCTTGGGCGTGAGCACCGCGACATACACGGCAAGCACGCCGTTGTCGGCGATGAGGCGCACGGCGCCCGCCTCGTCGAGACGCAGAGCGCGCGCGAGAAGAACAGAGAGGTCGTGCGCAGCGGGCACAGACGAGAGCGCGAACGCGGTGTTCATCGATCTCTAGACTACGCGTGTGACCGACGCTCTTCACGACCCCGTCTCCACTGCGCCCATCGTCGGCGACCCGGTCGCCGACATGCTCACGGCGCTCACGCTCACGAGCACGGGCGCCCGCACGCGCGAAGACATCTTCACGGCGCCGAGCCTCTGGACGCCGCAGCGCCGCGTCTTTGGCGGGCAAGTAGCCGCGCAAGCCGTGCTCGCGGCCATGCGCACCGTCGAGGCCGATCGCTACATCCACTCGATGCACGGCTACTTCTTGCGCCCCGGCGACGACGAACAAGACATCACGTTCTCCGTCGACCGCATTCACGACGGCCGCTCGTTCTCGACCCGTCGCACGCAGGCCTACCAAAACGGCGAGCCGATTCTCTCGATGATCGCGAGCTTTCAAGACGTCGACCCGGGGCTCGAGCACCAGGCCGACATGCCGGCGGGCATTCCCGACCCCGACGAGCTGCCGAGTGCGCGCGACATCCTCGGCCCCATCGATCACCCCGTCGCGCAGTACTGGGCCAACAGCCGACCGTTCGATCTTCGACACGTGGATGCTCCCGTCTACTTTGCCCCCGGCCCCGAGGCCGTGGCGCACCAGGCCGTGTGGTTCCGCAGCACCTCGCCCCTGCCCGACGACGAGAATCTGCACCGCGCCGCGCTCGCCTACGCGAGCGACTACACGATTCTCGAACCGATCATGAGGCGGCACGGGGTCACGTGGGCCACGCCCGGGCTCAAGATGGCGAGCCTCGACCACGCCATGTGGTGGCACCGCTTCGCGCGCGTCGACGAGTGGTTGCTCTACGTACAAGAGGCGCCCTCCGCGCAGGGCGGGCGCGGCCTTTCGCTCGGGCGCATCTTCACGCGCGACGGGATGCTCGTCGCAAGCGTCGCGCAAGAGGGCATGGTGCGCATTCCCCCGGCCGAGGCCCGCTGACGGTCTCGGTCGTGCGCCACTCCCCCGACCTGCCGAGCTCACGGCTCGACCGCTCGCCCTACGAGCTCGTCGTCGACGAACGCTTCACTGGCCCCGAGCTCGACCTCGCGCGCTGGGTGCCGCACTACTTGCCGCAGTGGAGTTATCCCGAGCGCTCGGCGGCGCGCTACTCGCTCGGGCCCGACGGCCTCACCCTGCGCATCAACCACGACCAGCCGGCGTGGAGCCCCGAGTACGACGGAGACCTGCGCGTGTCGAACCTGCAGACGGGCGTGCGATCGGGTGCTGTGGGCAGTGGCTCGGGTCAGCATCCGTTTCGCGAGGGCCTCGTCGTGCGCACCGCGCAGCCCGGACGACGGCTGTGGATGCCCCACTACGGACTCATCGAGGTGAACCTGCGGCCCAGCACCCACCCGAGAGCCCTCACGGCCCTGTGGCTCATCGGTTTCGAGCACGTGCCCGAGCAGTCGGGCGAGGTGTGCGTGACGGAGGTGTTTGGCCGCGACATCCGGCCCGACGGCTCAGCGCTCGTCGGCCTGGGCATTCATCCCTTTGGCGACCCCGCCCTGCGTGATGACTTTGCCCAGGTGCCGGTTGTCCATGACGTGCGGCTCGACAGCACGTATTCGGTCGAGTGGATGTCCGGCTCCACCCGCTTCTTCGTCAACGACGACCTCGTGGCCGAGGTCGATCAGTCGCCCGACTACCCGCTGCAACTCATGCTCAACCTCTACGAGTTGCCCGATGGCACGCCGCGCGACCCCGCCGATTACCCGCTCGAGGCGCACGTGTCGTGGGTTCGCGAGTGGCAGCGGCGCTGAGTTACTGTTGCCGAAACGCCAGGGGCTCTTCGACGAACGGCGCCCAGGCCTCGCGCTCGTCGTCGGTGATACGCCGGGGCGCCCCCGACTCGCGGTCAGCCAACACGATCGTGGTCGCCGCGCGCACATAGAGCGTGCGCGGCTCGTCGCCCGCGGGTGAGTAAACCTCGTAGCAGACCTGCAGGCTCGCGCCGCCGAGCTTGCCGATCCACAGCTCGACGTCGAGCGGCGCGCGGTGATACGGAATCTGCTCGCGATACTCAATCTGCTGCGCGGCGATGAGCGTCACCGAGTCGGCACCCGGACCCGTCGTCAACACGGCCGTGGGCGCACCGTTCTCTCCACCGCCCCAGAAGGCCGCGATACGCGCCTCTTCGAGCAGCGTGAACATGCGCGCGTTGTTGACGTGCGCATAGGCATCGAGGTCGCTCCACCGCAGTGAGATCGCGACGTGAAGGCGCGTCATCGGCGCTGTGCGACGAGAAGGCGCGTCATTGGCGCTGTGCGACGTGTAGCCGAGCCATACCGGGGCCTGCCGCTAGTCGCGCGTCAGCTTGCGATACGCCGAGCGGTGCGGCTTGGCAGCCTCAGGGCCGAGGCGTTCGATCTTGTTCGCTTCGTAGGCTTCGAAGTTGCCCTCGAACCAGTGCCAATAGCTCGGGTTCGCCTCCGTACCCTCGTAGGCGAGGATGTGCGTCGCGATGCGGTCGAGGAACCACCGGTCGTGCGTGATGACCACAGCGCAACCGGGGTATTCGAGCAGCGCGTTCTCGAGGCTGCCGAGCGTTTCGACGTCGAGGTCGTTCGTCGGTTCGTCGAGCAGCAGCAGGTTGCCGCCCTGCTTGAGCGTGAGCGCGAGGTTGAGACGGTTGCGCTCACCACCCGAGAGCACGCCGGCCTTCTTCTGCTGGTCGGGGCCCTTGAACCCGAATTGCGAAACGTATGCTCGCGACGGAATCTCGGTCTTGCCCACCTGGATGTAGTCGAGGCCGTCGCTCACGACCTCCCACAGCGTCTTGTTCGGGTCGATACCGCCACGGCTCTGGTCGACATAGGAGATGTCGACTGTCTCGCCGATCTTGAGCGAGCCGCCGTCGAGCTCTTCGAGCCCCACGATGGTCTTGAACAGCGTCGTCTTTCCGACACCGTTCGGGCCGATGATGCCCACGATGCCGTTACGCGGCAGCGTGAACGAGAGGCCGTCGATGAGCACTCGGTCGCCAAAGCCCTTCTTGAGCTTCGTGGCCTCGATGACCTGCGACCCGAGTCGCGGGCCGACCGGGATGACGATCTCTTCGAAGTCCAGCTTGCGCGTCTTCTCGGCCTCGGCCGCCATCTCTTCGTAGCGTGCGAGTCGGGCCTTCGACTTCGCCTGACGCCCCTTGGCGTTCGAGCGCACCCACTCGAGTTCGCTTTCGAGGCGCTTGGCGAGCTTGGCGTCTTTCTTGCCCTGCACTTCGAGGCGAGCAGCCTTCTTCTCGAGGTAGGTCGAGTAGTTGCCCTCGTAGGGGTAGAGGCGGCCGCGGTCGACCTCGGCGATCCACTCGGCGACGTGGTCGAGAAAGTACCGGTCGTGGGTGATGGCAATGACGGCGCCGGGGTACTTCTGCAAGTGCTGCTCAAGCCAGAGCACGCTCTCGGCGTCGAGGTGGTTAGTGGGCTCATCGAGCAACAGCAGGTCGGGCTTCTCGAGCAAGAGCTTGCAGAGCGCGACGCGGCGCTTTTCTCCACCGGAGAGGTGGGTCACCATCTCGTCTCCGGGCGGGCAGCGCAGGGCATCCATCGCCTGCTCTAGTTGCGAGTCGAGGTCCCACCCGTTTTGCGCATCGAGCTCTTCTTGCAGCGTGCCCATCTCGGCCAGCAGTGCGTCGAAGTCAGCGTCGGGGTCGGCCATCGCGAGCGAGATCTCGTTGAAGCGGTGCAGCTTGTCGGCAAGCTCGCGCACGCCGTCTTGCACGTTCTCGAGCACGGTCTTGGTTTCGTCGAGCTCGGGCTCTTGCATGAGAATGCCGACCGTGTAGCCGGGGCTCAAGCGCGCCTCACCGTTCGAGGGGGTGTCGAGGCCCGCCATGATCTTGATGATCGTCGACTTACCGGCACCGTTGGGGCCGACCATTCCGATCTTCGCGCCCGGAAAGAACGACATCGTCACGTCATCGAGAATGAGCTTGTCGCCCACCGCCTTGCGGGCGCGGACCATGGTGTAAATGAATTCGGCCATGCCCTCAGTCTAGAGAGGCCGTGCGCCCCACCAGGCACTTGCCCGTGCCCAAGACGTCACTCACGGTGGTCGTTACTGCGCCATCGGCCACCTGGCCCAACAGGCACTCTCCGTCGATGAGAATCGAGAACAGAATCGAATCTGCCCGGCTTCCGACTCGGGTCGCGTAGTCCGTGACCTGCAACGTTGATCGAGCGAAACCCGCGGCCTCGAGCGTGTCCGCGATTTCGAGGCTCGTCATTTCCGGGCTGATCGTGATGAGCCGATCCATCACGAACTCGACGTAGGGCCGGTTCTGGCCCGCGGTGCCATCGGCCACGAGTTTCGGCGGTTCGGTCGGAGTCGGCGTCGGGGACGGAGTCGCGGTCGGGCGCGCGGATGCTGTGGGCTGAGCATTCTCGCTCGTCGCGACGCAACCTGCCATGAGCGGGAGCAGCACGCAGGCCGCGGCAACGAGGGCTGCGGCGCTCGCTGACGAGCGCCGAGGCGACTGTGCCGGCCTGATCATCGTGGGCTCCGCATCCTGGCCGCTGAGGACGACCTCCGCAGAATTCTAAAGGGCGTCAGCACACACATCGCGCGTCGTTCGCAATGCGAACACCGTAGAACCCGCCCGGTTGCGCAACCCCTCATCGGCGAGCATGCTGTCACCAGAACACAACGAGCGGTGATCGGGGGGTCACCATCAACTCGCGACTGTTAGGGGTTGAGAAGTCGTTCGGGTCGACTTCGCAGCACCGAAGTGAGCGGCCGCACCTGGTCTATTCGGAAGAGTCCAGGGGCGGCCGCTCTTCTCGTTGACCATAGAGTTTGTGTTCTGGGACTACCAGAGATGTCACGTCACGTTTAGAGCCAACTGAGACGGAGGCCGGCCACGACATGACGATACGTCAGGCACTTGGTGGGCAATGGTCTACGCACTGGCTACTTGTAATTGCTTTGTTCTCGCCAGCGACGTTTTTAGTGCTTATTCGCGAGATCGCAACACCGTTTCCGCAGTGGTGGTGGCCCCTGGCGTCCGCTGTTCTCCAACACTCTGTCGTGGCCGTCATCATTATCATTGGCGGAAATGTGGCCCGCCGACGCCACCGCTTCATTCCTATTCCATGGGTCTTCACGATCTGGGGAGCAGCTGCAGTTGTCCGCGGTATCGTCGCCGGCGAAATTGCTGCACGTGCTGCAGGCGTCGATCCGGAGTATGTATCCCGAGCGGCGATTTGGTTGGTCATCACCGTGGTGTGGATGCCCGCGCTGGTGTACGCGATGGCCCAACTCACACGGCGAAGCTTTCTCCTCGCAGCCCTCGACGCGACTGCAATGCAGATGAAAGTCGAGATTCCTCGAAATCACGAACTGCTCGAAGGAATGCAACGTCAGCAGAGGCGCACCATTATCCAGTCAATTAGCCCAGCGCTTCTTGAGTTACAGAACCGCCTAACGGCAAGCCGAGAGCAACTGGATCCAAGCGCGGTCGTCGAGCTGAGCCGACGACTGACTCAACTGCACAATGACGCTACTGACTTGCTCACGACCGTGCGTTCGCT
>JBDKJR010000138.1:0-4003 GCA_039796515.1 Actinomycetota bacterium | reverse complement strand
GCTTCGGTCGCGGCGACATCGACGGCGATGGCGACACGCCTCTCGAGGTCTACGGCGACCGCATCATCGCGCAAATCGCCGAGTGGGCCAAGATTCCCGACCTCGCCGACCGCATCGTCGTGCGACGCACCTACGGGCCGGGCAACTTCAATGAGGATCTCAATGCCTGGCGGGGCACCGCGCTCGGGCCGGCGCACATCCTCTCGCAGAGCGCGTTCTTCCGCGCCGGCAACGTCTCGAAGAAGGTTGACGGGCTCTACTACGCGGGCGGCTCGACGATTCCGGGCATTGGCCTGCCGATGTGCCTCATCAGCGCCGAGGTGCTCATCAAGCGACTGCGCGGCGATACCTCGACGGGTGCGCTCGCCGAGCCGCTCGAGCCCACCGTCCGCTCCGCTGCCGTCACGGTGAGCGACGCGGCGGCCTGACCCCGGCCCACTTCGCGCACGATAGGCCCGCATGAACCCGATCAATTTCGCCTACATCGCGGCGCTCGCCGTGGCCCTCACGGGCATGGTCATGCTCGATCGACGCTTCTCGCTGTTCTTCTGGCGCGATGCGCGCCGTGCGGCGATCGTCTTGCCGCTTGGGGTGGCGTTCTTTCTTCTCTGGGACCTCGGCGGCATTCTTCTCGGCATCTTCTTTCGCGGGCAGAACGAGTACATGACGGGCCTGCTCATTGGGCCCGAACTGCCTATTGAAGAGGTCTTCTTCTTGACGTTGCTCTGCTACAACACGATGAACGCCTACACGGCGGCGTGCGACTGGCTCGATGGCCGGTGGTCGCGGCGAGCATCCGTCGCTCCCTCGACGGGGGTCGACGGATGACCTACACACTTCTCAACATCGTCTTTCTGACGATCGTGGCGATCGTCGCCATCGCGGCCGTCGCCGCGCGGCGGGCACCGCGCTGGCGCGCGGTAGGTCTCGCCGCCGTGCTGTTGCTCACGCTCACGGCGATCTTCGACAACGTCATCATCGGCACGGGACTCGTGGCCTATGACGAGAGCCTCATTAGCGGCGTGATAATCGGTCTCGCACCGATCGAAGACTTTGCCTACACGGTTGCCGCGCTCGTGTTGCTGCCCGCGGTGTGGGAGCTGCTGCGTCGTCAGCCCAACCGACAGGATGGGGAATCGTGAAGACCCTCGGTCAGCTATTCGTCAGTTCGCGCCCGCTGAGCTGGATCAACACGGCGTTTCCGTTCGCGGCGGCCTACGTGCTCACGACCGGCCGCATCGACGCGGCCTTCGTCATCGGCACGATCTACTTTCTGATTCCGTACAACCTCGCGATGTACGGCATCAACGATGTCTTCGACTATGAGAGCGACCTGCGCAACCCGCGCAAGGGCGGCGTGGAGGGCGCTCTGCTCGACCCGAGCATCCACCGCACGACACTGTGGGCCGCCGTCATCACGAACGTGCCATTTCTCGTGGTGCTCGTGGCGCTCGGCTCGCCGCTCTCGTGGCTTGTGCTCGCGGTGAGCGTCTTCGCTGTCATTGCGTATTCGGCCAAGGGGCTGCGGTTCAAAGAGAAGCCGTTCCTCGACTCGATGACGTCGTCGACGCACTTTGTGAGCCCGGCCGTCTATGGCCTCGTGCTCGCGGGGGCGGCCTTCACGCCCGCGCTGTGGCTCATTCTCGTGTCGTTCTTCTTGTGGGGCATCGCCTCACATGCTTTCGGCGCCGTGCAAGACGTCATCGCTGACCGCGAAGGCGGGCTCGCCTCGATCGCGACCGTCATTGGTGCGCGCGCGACGACGCGCCTGGCGGTCGTGGCCTATGCGCTCGCGGGGCTGTTGCTGCTGGGCACCGAGTGGCCGGGCCCGCTTGCCGCGATCGCGGCCGTGCCGTACATCGTCATCACGGCGCAGTTCTGGATGATCACCGACGAGACCGCCGAATCGGCGAACCGCGGCTGGAAGCGCTTCTTGCTGCTCAACTTCATCGCGGGCGCGATCGTGACGATGCTCATGATCTACTGGGCCATCACCCGCTAGCGTCGCCGCTAAATGCCTCCGGCGAGACCGATCGCCACGAGCAACAACACCGGAGCAAGACCGAGCAGGATGCTCACGCCCAGTGCGAGCGTCGCAATCGCTCGCCCCCCGAGCCGTGGAGCCGCACGCAGCGCGAGTGCAGCCGCGACCCCGGTGACCCCGGCCACGAGTGCCGAGAACACGAGCGCGCCGATGGTGAGCGTGATGGACTCGACCCCCGCGACACGAATGAGCCCGGACGCGATGACCGTCTGCAGCACGAACCCGGCCAGGGTCGCGCCAATGCCCCAGCGCGCGATGGCCGCGGCGCGGTTCGGCCCCGGACGCAAGCTGCGGGCCAGTTCGGCGCCGAACGCCGAGAACGGGTCGGGCTCGCGGTGCGGGCGGCCACGCCAGGCCGAGCCATCCCACCACTGCTCGTAACCGGGGCGATCGAGCAAGGGCTGCCAGCCCGCGACGCTCTCGTCGAGGGTGTCGTTGGGGTCGTCGAAGCTCACAACTCGTAACGGTAGCTAAGCTCAACCGGGTAATCCCCGCGCGCGGTGAGCTGGGCGGCCGCCGTCGCGAGGTGCTGCAGCGTCAGACCCAGCACTTGAGGGCCGAACGAGATGCGGCCCACGCCGAGCTCGGCCAGCCGCTCGAGCGAGTGGTAGGCCGGATGCGCGAAGACCGCGATCGGCGCACGCACGGCGGCCACAGCATCCGTCAGCTGCTGTTCGGTCACGAGGCCAAGCATGAAGATGCTCGTGGCACCCGCGTCGACGTAGGCGTTGGCGCGGTCGATGGCTTCGCTCCAGTTGTCGGGCGAACCCGCGAGAGTGTCGGTGCGCGCGTTGATCGCGAGCGGAACCCCCGCGGCATCGGCCGCAGCCCGCGCGGCGGCGACGCGCGCGGCGGCCTCGGCGATCGGCCGTCGCTCGCTGCGGGCCCCCGCGAGAGAGTCTTCGATGTTGAGGCCAGCGGCGCCTGCCTCGATGAGCCGGGCCACGTTGTCGCGCACGCCGCTCGCGTCGGGCGCATAGCCGCGCTCGAAGTCGACGCTCACGGGGAGGTCGGTAGAGGCGGCGATGCGCTGGGCGGCGCCGAGGGCCATGTCGACGGTCATGCCCTCGCCGTCGTCGACGCCGAGCGAGAAGGCGACCGAGTGGCTCGCGGTTGCGAGGGCCTTCACGCCCGGGGTGCGCGCGACAATGCGGGCCGTCATGGCATCCCACACGTTCACAACGATGAGTGGGTCACCCGGTACGTGCAGCGCGGCGAGGGCGGCGGCTTTGTCGGCGGTCGAAGTCATGGCTCTACCCTGACACGACAGCGGGGCGAGCACGATCTGCCCGCCCCGCTGGAGTCGCGATTGGACTTAGCTCGCGGCCTGTTGCTCGCGCGCGGCCTTCTTCTCGGCCTTGCGCGCGGCCTTGTCGGCGCGGGCGCCGTGGTGGCCGCCGCAACCGCTGCGGCCGTAGCCGTAGCCGCGGCCGAAGCCGGGGCCGAAACCAGGGCCAAAGCCCGGGCCGAAGCCGGGACCGAAACCGCCGCGGCCGTAGCCGGGGCCGCCGGACGGCATGCCCTGCGATTCGTCCCAGCCGAGGTTGCGGGCCATCGCCTCGAGCGTGGCCATCGTTGTGGCGTAGTCCTCATCGCTGATGCCCTCGCGGGCGGTCGCGTCGAGGCCGCGGTAGTACTCGTGCGCCAGAACGCGCTTGCGCCAAGCGGCGGCGCGCATCCAGCTGCGGGGCGTGGGTTGGGGGTTCTCTGACGAGTTCGTCATGGTGGTGTCTCCTTGGGTTGATTGCATGTCATCTAACAATGAATGTCACCATACATATATTCCCAACGGTGGTCAACACGGTCCTGTTCGCCCTCAGCGAGCGCCATCGATGTACCGTGACATCTATGGATGCGCAGCCGAACGACGTCGACTCGAACAGCGTCGACCCCGTGGTGTCCATCGAGCGCGCGATCAGCGAACTGCGGCGTTCGGGCAATCGCTGGCGGCCGGGCGGA
>JBDKJR010000137.1:0-3443 GCA_039796515.1 Actinomycetota bacterium | reverse complement strand
GGTTGCATGCCGAGACCGTGCGCATGATTCACGAGCTCAACCCCGGCACGGGGGTCGAGCTGCTCGCGACCGACTTCTCGGGAAACCCCGAGTGGTTGCGGGTCGTGTTCGAGTCGCGCCCCGAGGTCTTCGCGCACAACGTCGAAACGGTTCCGCGCATCTTCAAGCGCATCCGCCCGGCGTTCCGGTACGAGCGCTCGCTCGACGTCATCACGCAAGCCCGCGACTTTGGACTCATCACGAAGTCGAACCTCATCTTGGGCATGGGCGAGACGCGCGAGGAGGTATCGCAGGCCCTGCGCGACCTGCACGAGGCCGGCACCGACATCGTCACGATCACGCAGTACTTGCGCCCGAGCTCGCGCCACCACCCCATCGACCGCTGGGTCAAGCCCGAAGAGTTTGTCGAGCTCAAGGCCGAGGCCGAAGAGATCGGGTTCTTGGGCGTTCTCGCGGGTCCCCTCGTGCGGTCGAGCTACCGCGCGGGCCGCCTCTGGGCGCAGTCGATGGTGGCCAAGGGCCGCGAGATTCCCGAGTCGATGCGGGCATTGGCCGACGCATCGGCGGGATTCGCGCAAGCCGTCGGCTGAGCATCCGTCGAGAGCGGGTTTCGCCGGTAACGAGCGCCGTAACATCCCCGAAACAAAGGGGACACTGACGGGAAATGCCCTGCGCCTAGTCTCGACTCAAGGCTGCGACTGCAGTCGTCCGGTACCAAGCTCAGGAGATTTGTCACATGTTCAGTGATTCTTCCGAGGTGCTGAAGTTCATCAAGGACACGGATGTCAAGTTCCTCGACATTCGCTTCACCGACCTTCCCGGTGTCCAGCAGCACTTCAACATCCCCGCCTCGACCGTCGATGAAGACTTCTTCACGGTCGGCCAGCTGTTCGACGGCTCCTCGATCCGAGGCTTCCAGTCGATTCACGAGTCCGACCTGCAGCTGATCCCGGACGTGTCGACCGCGTATGTCGACCCCTTCCGCACCGAGCGCACGCTCGTCATGGTGTTCGACATCTACAACCCGCGTAACGGTGAGATCTACGCTCGCGACCCGCGCCAGGTTGCCAAGAAGGCCGAGAAGTTCCTCGCCTCGACCGGCATCGCCGACACCGCGTTCTTCGCCCCCGAGGCCGAGTTCTACATCTTCGACGACGTTCGCTACGAAGTGAAGCAGAACACGTCGTTCTACTCGGTCGACTCGAGCGAGGCCGCGTGGAACACCGCGCGCGTCGAAGAGGGCGGCAACCTCGCCAACAAGACCCCGTACAAGGGCGGCTACTTCCCCGTGAGCCCGGTCGACCAGCACGCTGACCTGCGTGACGACATCGTTCTCAAGCTCATGGAGGTCGGCCTCGAGGTCGAGCGCAGCCACCACGAGGTCGGCACCGCTGGCCAGGGTGAGATCAACTACAAGTTCGACACGATGGTTTCGGCCGCCGACGATATCTTGAAGTTCAAGTACATCGTCAAGAACACGGCGCTCGAGTGGGGCAAGGTTGCGACCTTCATGCCCAAGCCCCTCTTCGGCGACAACGGCTCGGGCATGCACACCCACCAGTCGCTCTGGAACGAGGGCAAGCCCTTGTTCTACGACGAGGCCGGCTACGGCGGACTCAGCGACATCGCTCGCTGGTACATCGGCGGCATCCTCAAGCACGCTCCGGCGATCCTCGCGTTCACGAACCCCTCGCTGAACTCGTACCACCGCCTGGTCAAGGGCTTCGAGGCTCCGGTCAACCTGGTCTACTCGGCCGGTAACCGCTCGGCTGCCATCCGCATCCCGATCACGGGCACCAACCCCAAGGCCAAGCGCATCGAGTTCCGCGCGCCGGACGCCTCGGGCAACCCGTACCTCGCGTTCGCGGTGCAGCTCATGGCCGGCATCGACGGCATCCTCAACAAGATCGAGCCGCACGAGCCCGTCGACAAGGACCTCTACGAGCTTCCCCCCGAGGAGGCCAAGGGCATCCCGCAGGTTCCCGGTTCGCTCGAAGAGGCGCTCGTTGCCCTCGAGAACGACCACGAGTTCTTGCTCGCGGGTGGAGTCTTCACCAAGGACCTCATCGAGACCTGGATCGACTTCAAGCGCACGAACGAGATTCTGCCGGCCGCCCAGCGTCCGCACCCGTTCGAGTACGAGCTCTACTTCTCGGTCTAGGCCTCAGCCTCTATCGAGTAAGCCACCACAGCAGCGCGGGCCTCGCTCCTTCGGGAGCGGGGCCCGCGTTGTTGGCGTTATGGGCAGTGCGCAACCGCTAGTTCAAGACTCCAGCAGCGGCGACCACGAGAGACCTCGTGAGCTCCGCATCTATCGTGCTGTCGGCCGTGACGGCCACAACGTGGGCTCCCACGGCAATCGCCGCGTAACACTGCGCCCCGCCTTCGTCACTCGCGCATCCGATTACTCCATCGACTCCCGAAAGAGCCTCCAAAGTCACGACGGACGGAAGATCATTCCTCAGTACCCACGCGGCGTTCTGAGCCACGATGATCGACACATTTACCGCGAGACCATCGGTGGGTATCTCAATGCCGCAGCTCGTCCAACCCAGACGCTCAATGGCCAAGCTTCCGATTCCCCAGCCAGAATCAGCGGATGAACTCCAGGTGTCTCGCGGCACGAATTGAGTGCGATCGTACGATTGTCCGAAGGTGATGGTTCCCGAGAGTTCGCTGACCACCCGATCAACAACCTCATCGCACGTGGTCAGCGGAGAGCTCGATCGTAGCCAATCGGGGCGGACAGCATCACGGAGCTTTTCCGCTGCCTCGACAATGATGCGCGTGCTCACAGAGTCCAGGCGAGCCGTAGCGGGATTGCCCGAGGTGTCAGGGTTGTCGCGCACGGTGGGCGGATCAACTTCGCTCGCTGGCATATCGCTGAACGCCGCAACCAGCCACACGCCGTCACGGTATGTGGTCCACTGACAGCGAACTCGTGACGTATCGCCGGGGAATCCGTCGTCGCACGAAGCACGCGCTCCGTCAAGAATCGGTACGGGCGGTGTCGGACGGGGCAACTCGTCGAACCCCGCGGCAGCGATCGCGAATTGCTCAGCAGACGCGGGGGTCGCCGTCAGCGTGGCGACGGGGACCGGTGAGCCGGTCAAACCCCACTGACAAATCAGTGCCCCATCGGTGAGCGCAGCAGTGAACTGCAAGCGGGACTCAGCAATGCCCGCGTAGTCGATGGAGATCGGCTGCGCGCCTGCACCGTAGAGCTCGACCATCGTCGCGAGCGGCACCAACTCGTCGCAGGTCACATCGAACGCCGAATCCGGCCGTGCGAACGGATCAGCGGTGGGAGTCGCCGAGGAAGTCGGCGTTGCGCTGGGCGTAGGTACCGCCTCCGGCTCCGCCTGACCACAGCCGGCGAGCGACAGCGCGATGACCGAGATCACGATGGACGCGAACTGGCGTGGGTGAGAGTTGGTCACGTC
>JBDKJR010000136.1:0-5526 GCA_039796515.1 Actinomycetota bacterium | reverse complement strand
CGAGCAGCAACTCGGCCATCGTGCGCGTGTAGGGAACAACCACGTCCATCGTCGGCACGAGCGGCCAGTTGCCCCGCACCGAGATGACGCCCCAGCTCGGGGTGTAGCAACACAGGCCGTTGTTGCTCGCGGGGCCGCGGCCGCTCGACCACGTCTCTTCGGCGAGCGCGAAGGCCGCGAAGCTTGCCGCGAGCCCCGTGCCGGAGCCGTTCGACGAACCCGAGCCGAACGGCGCCGTGAGGTAGGCGGGGTTGTACGGGCTCTCGGCGCGGCCGTAGAGACCGCGCTGCATGCCGCCGTTCGCCATGGGCGGCATGTTCGTGAGGCCCAGGCAGATCGCGCCGGCAGCCCGCAGCCGCTCGACCGTGAAGGCGTCGTGCTGCGCGACGAGGTCGGCGAAGGCCGGTGATCCGCTCGCGACCGTGAGGCCGCGCACCATGTAGCTGTCTTTCGCGAGGTACGGGATGCCGTCGAGGGGGCCGAGCGCGGCACCGGATGCTCGCCGCGCGTCACTCGCGCGCGCCTCGTCGAGCGCCGCCGGGTTGTCGACTACCACGGCGTTGAGGGCGGGGCGCGTGCCGTCGCTCGACGGCTCACGGTCGAAGGCCGCGATGCGCTCGAGGTAACCCTGCACGAGCTCGACCGCCGTCACCCGGCCGTCGGCGAGCGCCGCGGCCAGGGTGACGATGCTCGTCTCGACCAGTGGCAGATGGGTCATCGGGCGGGCACCGAGGGCTGCTGCTGCGTGATGCAGTGGATGCCGCCGCCGCGCGCGAGAATCTCGCGGGCGTCGACCGTCACGACCTCGCGGCCGGGGTAGGCGGCACCGAGCAGGTCGCGGGCACGAGCATCCGCCACGGGGTCGTCATAGCCGCACGCGATGACGCCGCCGTTGACCGTGAGGTGGTTGACGTAGTTCCAGTCGACGAAGCCCTCGTCGTCGGTGAGTTGGCTCGGGGCGGGCAGGTCAATGATCTGCAGGCGGCGGCCCGCGGCATCCGTCGACTGCTCGAGCACCGCGCGCACCTCGCGCATCACGGCGTGGTCGGGGTGTGAGGCATCGGGCTGTTCGTGCACGAGCACGGTGCCGGGCGCCGCGAAGGTCGCGATCATGTCGACGTGGCCGCGCGTTCCGAGCGGTTCGTAGTCGCGCGTGAGGCCACGCGGTAGCCAGATGGTGTGGGTCGTGCCGATCGTGCGGGCGAGTTCGGCCTCGACGCGCTCTTTCGTCGCGTAGCGGTTTCGGCCCGGGTCGAGTTGCACGGTCTCGGTCACCATGACCGTGCCTTCGCCATCGACGTGAATCGCCCCGCCTTCGTTGACGAGCAGCGAGGGAACCCGCGTGACGCCCGCCTGCGCGAGCACGAACTCGGCAATGAGCGCATCCCGCTCGAAGCTGCCGCCCTGGTCGCCCCATGCGTTGAAGATCCAGTCGATGCCGCCGAGCGCGCCGGTTTCATCGTCGATGACGAACGTGGGGCCGATGTCACGCATCCAAAAGTCGTCGAGCGGGGCTTCGACAATCTCGACCTCGGCACTCAACAGCTGTCGCGCGCGTGCCAGCTCGCTCGGGTCGACGACCATCGTGACGGGCTCGAAGGGCAGAATCGCGTGGGCCACGCTCGTCCACGCGGCATAGGTCGCTTCGCGCGCGGCCGAGCTGTCGCCCATGACCTCACCCTCGCGCGGAAAAGCCATCCAGATGCGATCGTGCGGGGCCGTTTCGGCGGGCATGCGCCAGGTCATGGATGCTCCTCACTTCGCGCGCGCACGGGCCTCGTTGCCCGGCGCGAGTCGGCCAGCAATTCTCCCGCGAGCCTACTGGGGCGCGGCTCGGCCTCCCAGCCCCCCTCGGCCACCCAGCCCTTCTGCTCCGTAGCCTCTGCGCGACTCAGCGCACCGAGCGAATCGGCAGCATGGCACTTGCCGAGCGACGTAGAGCGACCTTCGACGCGCTACGCGCATGCGATGTGCGAGCCCGCGAAGAGACCCTGCTGCGCCGCCGCTAAGCGCGCGCTAACCCTGCCCGGTCAGCACTCCCGCGAGCCAGGTGAGGTACGGGATGCCCAGCACGAGGTTGATCGGGAACGTCACCCCGATGCTCGCCGCGAGTGGAATCGCGAGGTTTGCCTCAGGGAAGGCGAACCGCAGCGCGGCCGGGGCGGCGATGTATGAGGCACTCGCGCACAAGATCGCAAGCACGACGGCACCGCCCTGGCCCATGCCCAGGGCAACCGAGAGCGCCACGACGGCGCCACCGATCACAAAGGGGAAGAGCGCGGCGAACACCAGCAGGCCGGGGCCCGCCTCACGCAACGAACCGAGGCGCTGGCCCGCTTCGATGCCCAGGCCGAGCAAGAAGAGCGCGAGCACGCCGCGGAAGGGCTCATCGAAGAAACCCTGAACACCCGCGTACCCCGCGTCGCCGATTGCGAACCCGAGCACGAGACCACCGGCGAGCAAGACGATCGACTTGCCCGCGAGCACCTCGTGCAGCGCTCCGGCCCACTTCACCGGGCCCTTCGCGGCACGACTGGCGAGCACGATGCCCACCACGATGCCGGGAATCTCGAGCACCGTGAGCAGGGTGGGGGCGTATCCGGGATACGCGACTCCCGAAGTCTCGAGAAAGACGAGCGCCGCGGTAAAGGTCACGAGGGAGGTCGAGCCATAGTGCGCCGCGACGCTTCCGCGATCGAGCGGGCCGAGGCGCGACATCACGCGCAGGGCGCCGTAGGCCACGATCGGGATGACGATGCCGAGTGCCAGAGCGAGGAGCACGGGCCCGATCACTTCGGCGAACGTGGCCGCCCGCAAGGCGACGCCACCCTTCACGCCGATAGCCAGCAAGAGGTAAATCGAGATAGAGGTCGTGAGGGCCTCGGGCAGGCGCAAGTCACTGCGCACCGCGACGGCGACGAGACCGAGCACGAAGGCCAGCACGGGTGCCGACAAGAGGTTGGCAGCGGCGGTCTCAAGAATCATGATGCGGCTCCGGGGTGGTGGCAACACATGAACTTTGGTTCATGCATTATGCACTATACATGCAATCCAATTCATGTGTTGCACATCGGAGCGGTGCCGACTGGCACAATGGCGGAATGTCGTCGTGGACCTTTCTCACCCACCATGCGCACGTTTTGCTCGAGGTTGCCAAAAACCCCGACGCCACCGTGCAGCAGTTGGCACTCGAGGTGGGCATCTCAACACGGTCGACCGTGACGATTTTGGGCGACCTCGTCGACACCGGATACCTCGAGCGCGAGCGTCGGGGTCGGCGCAACCACTACGCAGTCATCCCGACGGCTCCCCTTCGGCACCCCTCGAACGCCGGGCACACCGTCGGCGAACTCATCACCGCTCTCGCTGAGCTGCGCTAAGCCCGCCCGGCCGACCTAACCGACCGGAGTCGGCGTTGCGGCAGCGCGCCGCGTGATGCCGATGCTGAGCACCGCAGCGACCACGCACAGAGCGGCTGCACCGAACCAGGCGATCGTGTATTCGCCCGTTGCATCGCGAATCGCGCCTGCCGAGACGGCCGCGATCGCGGCCCCCACTTGGTGCGAGGCGAAGACCCAGCCGAACACGATCGGCCCGTCAGACCCGAAGATCTCGCGACACAGCGCGACCGTCGGCGGCACCGTCGCGACCCAGTCGAGGCCGTAGACGACGATGAAGAGAATCATTGGCGGTTGCACCGTGGCCGAGAGCAAGAACGGCAGGGCAAGAAGGCCCACGCCCCGGAAGGCGTAGTACAGGCCGAGCAGAATGCGTGGGTTGACGCGATCGGTCAACCAGCCCGAGGCGATCGTGCCCACGATGTCGAAGATGCCCACGAGGGTCAGCAGGCCAGCGGCAGTCGTCTCGGCCATGCCGTGGTCGTGCGCGCTCGGAATGAAGTGCGTGCCGACGAGACCATTGGTCGTGGCCCCGCAAATGGCGAACCCGATCGCGAGCGCCCAGAACGTGCGCACGCGCACCGCGCGGCGCAGCGTGGCAAGAGCGTTGCGCGCCGCGTTGCCCGTGGCGCGCGGAGCGCGTTGCCACCCCTCGGGCGCCCCATAAGGCGTGAGGCCGAGCTCGACGGGATGGTCGCGCAACCAGATGAGCACGAGCGGCACCACCAGGAGCGCGGCAGCCGCAACCAGCAGCGTCGCCTGCCGCCACCCCTGCTCGGCAACGAGCAGGGCGATGAACGGCAAGAACACGAGCTGTCCCGTGGCACTGCCCGCCGTGAGCACGCCGACGACGAGTCCCCGACGAGCGACAAACCAGTTATCGGCGACCGTCGCCGCAAAGACGAGCGCCATCGATCCGGTGCCGAGCCCGATCATGACGCCCCACGTGACGACGAGCATCCACGATTCGGTGGCGAAAATGCTGAGGCCCGCGCCGGCTGCCACCAACAGCAGCGCCATGGTCGTGATGCGCCGCAAGCCATAGCGGGCCATGAGTGCGGCGGCGAAGGGCGCCATGAGCCCGTAGAGCATGAGGTTGACGGTCACGGCGAGCGAGAGCTCGGTGCGCGTCCAGCCGAACTCTTCTTCGAGCGGCAGCATGAGCACGCTCGGCGCAGCCCGAAAGCCCGCCGCCCCGACGAGGGCGAGAAAAGCGACGGCCGCGACGATCCACGCGGGATGGATGCGGCGCTCGCGCACGCGAAGACCATCGGGGGGTGTGCTCATTCCCTGATTATGGTCCCGCTAGGCTCGCACCATGTCAGATCACGATGACCGACCGGTGGGCTTTCTCGGCAAGCTGCGGAGCATGAAGCTCATCACGTGGGTGCTCATCATCGGCCTTATCGGCATCACGCTGAGTGGCACGACGCTGTTGTTCGTGCTCATCAACAGCTAGGGCCCTCGTCGCGCCATGCGAAACGATGAGGCCGGGCATCCGATCACCGAGCTCATCGCTCGCCTCGATGAACCCGCTCGCTCTGTGCTCGAGGCCCTTCGGGTTCGCAGTCTCGAGCTCGTGCCCGACGCCGTCGAGGGCATCTCGTATGGAATTCCCACACTGCTCTATCGGGGTTCGGCGCTCGTCGCCGTGGCCGTCACAAAGTCGGGCTACTCCGCCTACCCGTTTAGCGGCCGCGTGATCACCGCGCTCGCCGACGCTCTCACCGGCATCGCGCACACGAAAGGCGCGGTTCAGTTCACGGATGCCCGCCCGCTGCCCCCGGCCGCCTTCGACGCCCTCGTGCTCGCCCGTCGCGCCGAAATCGACGCGACTCTCGATCGCGCGGAGTGAAATCTGCACGCGGCTGCCGGACATAGTGCAGTGTGAGAGTCGTGACCGATGCCGAGCGGGAGGCGCGCTTTCGCGCCGTTGCCGAGCTCGTCGTCGAGCCCGTGCGACCCTATCTCGCGCGCCGCACCGACGCCGCCACTGCTGATGACGTTCTCAACGAAACGCTCATCGTGTGTTGGCGGCGGCTCGACGAGGCGCCGAGCGGCGATGACACAGTGCCCTGGGCCATCGTCGTCGCGCGCAATCTGCTCGCCAACGCCGAGCGCGCCGAGC
>JBDKJR010000135.1:0-7168 GCA_039796515.1 Actinomycetota bacterium | reverse complement strand
GTCGGCAGGGGCAACACGGCGGGGTTGAGGCGCGCGACGATTTCGCTCAGGACGCGGACGGTCTGGTTCTCCCCCACCCACAAGTGTTTGCCGCCCTCAACGGCCACAAACTCCCGCTCAGGCACGCTCGCAAACCGCTCCAGGGCCTCAGGAGGGCGGAGGTAGTCGTCGAGTTCAGGAACCACCACGACGAGTCGCTTGCCACTGCCCGCCCAGGCAGCCACCTCATCGGCTGATGTTCGATGCAAGGGCGGCGACAGCAGAATCGCCCCGACGACGTCATGCTCGAGGCCGTGCTTGAGCGCCACCTCGGTTCCGAACGACCAGCCGAGCAACCAGGGGTCGGGCAAAGCGCGCTGCGCGACGAACGCCATCGCCGCATCCAGATCGAACCGCTCATCGTCGCCGTGACCGAACGAGCCGCCGCTCGTGCCCCGGGGTGAGCTCACGCCGCGAAAGTTGAATCGCAGCACGGCAATATCGGCGAGAGCCGGCAGGCGGGCGGCCGCCTTGCGAATGATGTGCGAATCCATGTAGCCGCCCGCCGTCGGCAGCGGGTGCAGGCAGACGAGTGTGGCGACGGGGTCGTGGCTCTCGGGCACCGAGAGTTCGCCCACGAGCGTGAGGCCGTCGGGAGTCGTCAACTCGATGTCGGTGCGCACCGCGGGCAACACGCTCGCACTGCGAATGGGTTCGCTCATGGTTCCATCCTCCAACAGTGCGCATGCCAGTGACGCCGGTCGGCAAGGTCGGCCTCGTCACCCATGAGCCCATCGGCGCGCCACGCGACGATGTGCGCCTGACCCACGGGCACTTCGAGGCGGCACCCCGGGCACAGGTAGACCTTCTGCGCGGCCACTGCCGAGACCTGCTGCACGTTCCAGGTTCCGGTGCGCTTGACGACCGTACGCCGCAGGCCCGCGGTAATGCGGTCGAGGTCGAGAGGGGCATCCGGTTCGACGGGGCGTCTCTTGCTGCCGTGCCGATCGGTGCGGGAACGATTACTGCGGGGCATGGATGCTCGCCCTAGTACCAGCCGACGCGCTGGCTATGCCCCCACGCGCCGCACGGTGTGCCGTACCGGGCTTCGATATAGCCCAGGCCCCACGTGATTTGCGTTGCGGGGTTGGTCGCCCAGTCGGCCCCGGCGGTCGCCATCTTTTCGCCGGGCAGGGCTTGGGGAATCCCGTAGGCCCCCGAGCTCGCATTGTGCGCGTAGACGTTCCACCGAGACTCTTTGTTCCATAGCGCCACGAGGCAGTCGTATTCGGCCGTGCCCCAGCCGCGAGCCGTGAGCATGTCGAGCGCGATCGCCATGGCCGAGTCGGGGTCGGGAGTGCCGGCCGCCGGCGCGGAGCCGTAGGTGGTCACGCGAGACGTCGTCCAGTCGATGCGCTCGACGGTGGTGTCGTGGCCGCCTGCGGCGACGAACTCTTGGCTCAGTCGCAAGCTTGAGAGCGAAGCGTTCTCGAGGGCCATGGCCGATGACTGGTCGGTGATGGCCGCGAGGACAAAGGCGAGCGAAACCGCCGAGGCAAAGAGGGGAAGAGACCAGGGAGACCGCACGTGACGCTCATCGGGAGACGCCGTGGCACGCCAATCGGCGCCCCCGCCCTCGCCGTCACCGTCACGACTGTCTTGGGCACGGGGGCGCGTCATGATCGCGGCATGCCTTCCCACAGTTCTGAGAGCCTACCCGACGACCCTCACGCGGCCCCGGGAGCTCGGTGCATGACAGGTGCTAGCGCACCGCGAGCATGAGGCCCACAACGGTGTCGAGCAGAAGATCGACCTGGGTTTCGTTGTAGCCGCCGTAGCGTGACCGAAAGGCAATCGTGCGCACGCTGTCGATCGGCAAAGCACGACCACTCTCGAAATACTGCGAGATGCGCTGGGCAAACGCGTCAACGTCAGCGGGGTGATACCCCCGGGTCAACGGGCTCAGCCGGCGAAACTTCTTGCCATCGGGGCGAGCGAGGCGGTCAAGAATCTCTTGTGCGATTGCTCGAATTCCCGCGTAGTAGGTCTCTGAGCCGTCGCGCGCGATGGCGAGGTCACGCTCGCGGGTCGCGAAGGCTTCTTCGAGTCGCTCGAGAGCGGCGTCGACATGCCGCGCCGAGTAGCCGTCTTTACGCACGACGCGAAACGCCGTGTGGCGAATCTCGTCACTCGAGAGTTCAGCGGCAACCGTGGCGGGCGTCGCGAAGGCATCGCGCGCACGATCGAGAAAAGCATCGACCTCGTCGACGTCGTAGCCGGGCTTGCCAGAGCGGGCGAGAGGAAAAGTCGAAGGCACCGCACCATTCTGCCGCAGTCACAGCAGCCCGCGTGCCACCCCCGGGCGCCACGCCCTCCGCTCGACCGACGTCGTCGGGGCGCGAGCGGCCCGGTGTCAGCCGAGCAGGCTGAAGATCACGTAGGCCGCGATGGTCGACGGGAGCATCGAATCGAGCCGGTCAAGAAAGCCCCCGTGGCCCGGCAACCACGTCGAAATGTCTTTGATTCCGAGGTCGCGCTTGATAAGCGACTCGGTCAAGTCTCCAAGGGTCGCCACGCCCACGAGCGTGAGGGCAAGAATGAGGCCGATCCACCACTCGGTGCCGATCATCAACACCGCGAGCAAGATTCCGGCCAGGGTTGCGGCGACGACCGAGCCGGCGAAGCCTTCCCAGGTCTTCTTGGGGCTAATGCGGGGCGCCATGGGGTGCTTGCCAAAAAGCACACCCGAGGCATACGCCCCCGTATCGATCGCGATCACGACGATGAGGTACGCGAGAACCCACCACTCCCCGCCCGGCTGAGCCGTCATGACGACGGCGAAGCCCGCGAGCAGGGGTACGTAGCTCATAACGAAGATGCCCGCCGCCAGATCGGTGCGGAGCGAGACCCCAGGCTGCCGCATCGCCGGACGAACGGTCTCGACGATGCGCCACAGGCTCACAAACGCGACGCCGGCGAGAAAGGCCCACCACAGGCCCGGAGCGCCCCCATAAAACGCGGGAGGAATCACGCCGATCGACGCAATCACGAGCGGCAAGCGAGGAATGTCGCGGCCCGCGAACCGCAGGGCGCTCGCGAGCTCGTAGACCGTGAAGGCCACGAGCGCCGCCGCAAACAGCATGAACAAGTGCTTGATCACGATGAGGCTGAACAGCAGAGCGAGGCCCAGCACAAGACCAAAGAAGATGGCCTTGGTGAGACTGCGCCCGGCGCGAGCCTCGATGCGGGCATCCATCTCGCGCGCCTTCGCCTCGAGGTCGTGCACCTTGCTTTCGATGTCGTGGATGGCCGCCTCGACCTCATCGCGCGCCGACGCGGCACGTCCACGACCCGGGCGGCGCGCGCCGCGGGCAGGCTTCTGCTCGGCCGCCTCAGCGGTCGATGCGGATTCGGGAGTCTCGGGCATCTAGACCTCGAGCAGCTCGGCTTCCTTCTTCTTCAGCGCTTCGTCGGCCGCATCGGTCGCGCGCTTCGTGATGACCTCGAGCTCTTTCTCGGCTCGAGCAACCTCGTCGTCGCCCACCTCACTCTTGAGCTTGTCGAGGTCTTCTTTCGCCTTGCGACGAATGTTGCGAATCGCGACCTTGCAGTCTTCGGCCTTCTGCTTGACGATCTTGACGTACTCTTTGCGACGGTCTTCGGTCAGCTCGGGCATCGTCACGCGAATGATCTCGCCATCGTTGCTCGGGCTCGCACCGAGGTTCGGAAAGTTGACGATGGCCTTTTCGATCTCTTTCAGCGCGCTCTTGTCGTAGGGCGTGATGAGAATCGTGCGCGCCTCGGGGTTCTGGAGGCTCGCGAGCTGCGCGAGCGGCGTGGGCGTGCCGTAGTACTCGACCAGAATCTTCTGGAACAGCTGCGGGTTGGCCCGGCCCGTGCGCACGGTCGCAAAGTCTTCTTTCGCGACCTCGACGGCCTTGGTCATCTTGTCGGTGGCTTCAGCCAAAACATCGGCGATCACGGGCTGCTCCTTCGGTGGGTCGATGCCGAGTCTAGTGGGCGCACGGTCAGCCGAGGGCGAGCAGCGCGACGCCCGCGAGCACGACGACACTGCCGATCAGGCGACGCACGGGGTGCGGTTCGCGAAACAGCAGCCAACCGGCAAGCGCGATGAGCACGACGCTCACTTCGCGCGCCGGGGCAACGATCGACACGGGAGCGAGCTGGTAGGCAGCGAGCACCGCCACGTAGGCGAGCGGCGACAAGACGCCGACGATCGACACGGCGACGGGATGCTCCCGCGCTGTTCGCGCGAGCGCTGTGCGCTCGCGCAGCGCGAGCCCCAGCAGCACGACGAACTGCACGACCATGCTCGCCCAGTAGTAGCCGACGGGCTCGAGGTTGGCGCGCGTGACGGCGGCCGCATCCCACAGCGTGTAGGCCGCGATGATCACGCCGACGGCCGCGCCATAGAGAATGCCCCGCCACCGCCGTGCCGCGTCGCCGGCCTCGCCGCTCGCGCGCGCGCCCGCGGTGCCGATGACGATGACGCCCGCAACGACGAGCCCCGCACCGGCGAGGGTCACGACCCCCGGTCGCTCCCCCAGCAGGAGCACCGCGCCGACGACGCTCAGCAGCGGCCCGGTGCCGCGAGCGAGTGGGTACACGACCCCCACGTCGGCGAGACGATAAGCCCGCTGCAGCACCAAAAAGTAGGCCACCTGCAGCAGGGCGCTGCCGACGACGAGAACACCCACCTGCCCCAGATCGAGCGGCTGCGCGATGAGAGCGGGCACGCCAAACGGAGCGAAAACGACGACGCCCACCCCGAGCGTGAGTGCGATGAACGCCGGCCCACTCGCGCCGGCGCGCTTGAGCGCGATGTTCCAGGTGGTGTGCGCGATCGCCGCGAGGGCGATGAGCAGGGCGGCGGTCACGCGATCAGCCTAGGGTCGCCACCCGTTCGCTTAGTCGCGCTCGAACTCCACGCGAAAGTCGCTGATGTAGACGTGCTCGTCACCCGCCATGTCTTTGAAGAACAACCGCGCCTCTCGCCCCAGTCGCAAGCACGTGCGCTTCGCGGCGAGATCCTCGGGCGAATCGGTGGGCTGCAGCGAGGGGTACCAGAGCGTGTGGCCGGGCCGATGCACGATGCGCACGGGCGTCGACCACTGCTGGGCGTTGTCGCCCTCGCCCAAGTCACGGTTCGGGTTGATCGAGAGAAACAGGCTGTCGCCCACCCAGAAGCTGCCATCGACGCGGCCGAGCAACATGACCCAGGCCTCGAGGTGCTCGTTCCAGCTGACCGAGGGGCCCCAGTAGTAGAGCTCGTCGCCCTGCGAGACGGCACCGCCGCCCTCCGCGATCGGGATGCGCAAGCTCGCGATCGGCTGCCCCACGCCGTCCCACGGCGCATCAAAGGCGGTGCCGCTCCAGCGCCGCGCGGCGCCGTTCGGCTCGTCGAGCGCAGCGAGCGGCACGCGGGCCACGCTCACACACTGCGCCGCGGCCTCGGTCTCGCGATCCCACGTTTCGACGCTCCACGCCGTGGGGTAGGCGTACTCGCCGAAGAACACGTAGAGGTGGTCGCCGGAGGCGACGGCGCTCGGGTCGCCGACTCCGCCCGGGAAACAGTTGTTGCGGTTGATCGGGAGTCGGATCATCCGCTCATCACGGTCTTCGAGCAGGATGCCGTGATTCGCCCAGCTCAGGCCCCCGTCGACCGACTTCATGATGCCGATGCGCGGCACCGCCTGCACCGACTCGGGGCCGGTGAGGCCGGGAGGCCAGTCGTCGGCACGCAAGCCCTCGCCCGTGGCGGGGTCGAACGGCAGCGTCTCGGGGTAATTCTCGTTGTGGTACAGCGCGTAGAGCGTGTGCCCGCTCGCATCGGACGGGTCTTGATAGACGGTCTCGAACCACACCGCGCCATGCAGTCCCGGTGTGCCCGGCGGGGTGTTCGGGGGCATCGTCGGCTCGACGAACTCATCGGGACGGCGCGAGAAGGCCTCGGCGACGGTCGCGCCGTCAGCGTGCTTGAGCTCGTTCGCCTGACCCCACACGGGGTCTTCGCCGTACTTGCCCGGAAAGATGCGAAAACGGTCGCCCACCCACGCGGTCGCCATATTGCAATCGACGAAACTGCCGAACGTGAATCGCTCAGTCGGCGTGAGGCGCACGCGAATTCCGGGCACCCCGGTCTCGATCGTGACGGCGTCGGTCATGGATGCTCTCCCGGCAGGTCGTCGGCGGGCGACGCGATCGCGTCCCTTAGATCATACCTAACCGTCGAATGGCCCGCTTAGTTCAAGACGCGCGTGCCGATGCTTTCGCCGCGGATTGCCCGGGCGATGTTTCCCCCGGGCTCCATGCCGAAGACGACCATCGGCATGCTGTTGTCCATGCACAGCGAGAACGCCGTCGAGTCGACAACCTTGAGGCCCTTCACGAGCGCCTCTTGATAGGTGATGCTGTCGAGCTTGCGCGCGTCGGGGTTGCGACGCGGGTCATCGCTATAGACGCCGTCGACGCCGTTCTTGGCGACGAGCACTTCGAGCGCGCCGATCTCGAGAGCGCGCTGCGCGGCGACCGTGTCGGTCGAGAAGTAGGGCAGTCCGGCGCCGGCGCCGAAGATGACGACGCGGCCCTTCTCGAGGTGCCGCTCGGCACGAAGCGGAATGTAGGGCTCAGCCACCTGGGTCATTTGGATCGCCGACTGCACGCGCACTTGCGCGCCCGCTTGCTCGAGAAAGTCTTGCAGCGCGAGGGCGTTCATGACCGTGCCGAGCATGCCCATGTAGTCGGCGCGCCCGCGGTCCATGCCGCGCTGGCTGAGTTCGGCGCCGCGGAAGAAGTTGCCGCCGCCGACGACAATCGCGACCTCGACGTCGGCCGCGGCATCCGCAATCTCGCGCGCGATGCCACTCACGATGTCGGGGTTGACGCCGAGCGATCCTCCCCCAAACGCTTCACCCGACAGCTTGAGCAGAACGCGTCGTTTCTTGTCGGCCACCGTGAGCTCCTTCAGGTCTAGCGATGTCTCCAGCGTAGGGCGTGCGGGCACTCGCTCGCGTCGGGTTTCATCAACTTCAGTTGACAGATTCGCACTATCAACCTAAGTTGATGGCATGCCCGAAACACTCCGCATCCCCTCGCCCGACGATCCGGCCGAGGCCTTCGCCGCCGTCATCGCGCTGCGGCGTCGCGCCGCCGCCCTCGAACGCGACGC
>JBDKJR010000134.1:0-3068 GCA_039796515.1 Actinomycetota bacterium | reverse complement strand
GAGGGCGTTGGATGAATCGGGGTGGGGCTAGAGCGCCGCAACCTTCTTGGCGATGGCCGACTTGCGGTTCGCCGCCTGGTTCTCGTGAATGACGCCCTTGCTCACGGCCTTGTCGAGCTTCTTGGTCGCCGTCTTGAGGGCGGCCTGAGCGGTGGCCTTGTCGCCCGAGGCGACAGCCTCGTTGGTGCGACGGATGACCGTCTTGAGCTCGCTCTTGATCGCCTTGTTGCGCTCTTGCGCCTTGAGGTTGGTCTTGATGCGCTTGATCTGCGACTTGATGTTTGCCACGTGGATGCTTTCTTCTTCAGGAACGGTGTGAGTGAGCGGCCGGGGTGGGGTGCCGGTGCGATGCGAACATCGCGGCGAAATTCCCAGCCGCATTCCGTGTCGAAAGAGAGGGGGCTTTCTGACACGCAAGCCAACCGCTTACGTTACCAGGTGCTCTGTGCTCTCGGCCACTCGACTGTCTGCCAGCCGCCCCGTCGCATGGGAGAATGGCACCAAATGTCTCCTCGCGCCCTCACGCCGCTCGCCCCCGCCGCGACCGACCCGACGCTGATTCGCAACTTCTGCATCATTGCGCACATCGACCACGGCAAGTCGACTCTTGCCGACCGCATGCTCGGCATCACGGGTGTCGTGAGCGACCGCGACATGCGCGCGCAATATCTCGACCGCATGGACATCGAGCGTGAGCGCGGCATCACCATCAAGAGCCAGGCCGTGCGCATGCCGTGGGCCGTCGCCCCCGAGGAGGGCGGCAAGCCCGTCACCTATGCGCTCAACATGATCGACACCCCCGGTCACGTCGACTTCACCTACGAGGTCAGCCGCTCGCTCGCGGCGTGCGAGGGGGCGATCTTGCTCGTCGACGCGGCCCAGGGCATCGAGGCCCAGACGCTGGCGAACCTCTACTTGGCGCTCGAGAACGATCTGACGATCATCCCCGTGCTCAACAAGATCGACCTGCCGGCGGCCGACCCCGATAAGTATGCGAAAGAGCTCGCGGGGCTCATCGGCGGCAACCCCGACGAGGTGTTGCGCGTGAGCGGCAAGACGGGCATGGGCGTCGAAGGGCTGCTCGACGAGGTGGTGCGGCAGATTCCTGCACCCGTGGGCGACCCGAATGCTCCGGCCCGCGCCATGATTTTCGATTCGGTGTACGACTCGTATCGCGGCGTCGTGACCTATGTGCGCATGGTGGATGGCCGCCTCAGCCCGCGCGAACGCATCCAGATGATGTCAACCAGGGCCACGCACGAGTTGCTCGAAATCGGCGTGAGCGCCCCCGAGCCCACCCCCAGCAAGGGTCTGGGGGTCGGCGAGGTCGGCTACCTCATCACCGGAGTGAAAGACGTGCGCCAGTCGAAGGTCGGCGACACGGTCACCAACGCGCAGAAGCCCGCGACCGATGCTCTCGCCGGCTACACCGACCCCAAGCCCATGGTCTTCTCGGGGCTCTACCCGATCGACGGCAGCGACTACCCCGTGCTGCGCGAGGCGCTCGACAAGCTCAAGCTCTCTGACGCCTCGCTCAACTACGAGCCCGAGACCTCGGTGGCGCTCGGCTTCGGCTTCCGCTGCGGATTCTTGGGGCTGCTGCACCTCGAGATCGTCACCGAGCGCCTCGAGCGCGAGTTTGGCCTCGACCTCATCTCGACGGCCCCGAGCGTGACGTATGAGGTCACGACCGACGACAAGAAGCAGTTCACCGTCACGAACCCCAGCGAGTTTCCGACGGGCGCGAAGATCGCGGCCGTGAGCGAGCCCATGGTGCGCGCCGCGATTCTGGCGCCGAAAGACTACGTCGGCACGATCATGGAGCTCTGCCAGAACCGCCGCGGCACGCTCATCGGCATGGACTACCTCGGCGAAGATCGCGTCGAGATCAAGTACACGATGCCCCTCGGCGAAATCGTCTTCGACTTCTTCGACAACCTCAAGAGCAAGACGGCCGGCTACGCGAGCCTCGACTACGAGCCCGCGGGCGATCAAGAGGCCGACCTCGTGAAGGTCGACATCTTGCTGCAGGGCGAAGCCGTCGATGCCTTCAGCGCGATCGTGCACCGCGAAAAGGCGTACGCCTACGGCGTGCTCATGACCGAGCGTCTCAAGAAGCTCATTCCGCGCCAGCAGTTCGAGGTGCCGATTCAGGCCGCGATCGGCGCCCGCATCATCGCGCGCGAGTCGATTAGCGCGATGCGCAAAGACGTTCTCGCCAAGTGTTACGGCGGTGACATCACCCGCAAACGCAAACTGCTCGAAAAGCAAAAAGAGGGCAAGAAGCGCATGAAGATGGTGGGCCGCGTCGAGGTGCCGCAAGAGGCCTTCATCGCCGCACTCTCGGGCGACGTCGAAAAGGCGAAAGAGAAGAAGTAGTTTTCGCGCCAATCCCAATACTTCTGAACGGGTTGTCTAGCTCGGCGCGATAGGTGGGTGACGGCGGTGAAGCAGTTGCGAGGTATGGTTCGCAACCATCCACGCGACCGGGGCACAGCGCCTAAGATCGAGAAATGTTCGGGCGAAAGCGCACTCCAGTTGAGGCTTCGATTTTCACGGCGGGTCTGTTGCAACTGATCGCCGAGGGAACTGTTGAGCTCAAGGCGAAGAACGAAGCCGCTAGGGAGAAGTGGGGCATCGGGTCCGCCAATTCGTGGGCAGCCGACCTCGCGGCCGGAACAATCACCTTCCACTTTGATGACCGCTCGATCACCGGGCCCGTTCAAGTGCTTGGCTCTTTCGCAGAAAGCTCGAGGTCGTGGTTGTGGGGTTGGGCGAATCAGGCTCTACCTGAAAATGTGACTTCCGCGTCACGATTGGTTCAACAGCGTGGGGCCGAAGAGGGCCTTCAGGCGCTTGCGCAACCAAAGCTCGAGTTGGCCGAGGCGATCGCCTATGACCTCGCCGCGCTATCGGTCGATATTGCGGGCCTCGCGGGGTTGTACCGGGCGCCAACAAGCACAGGGTTTGTCTATCTGGGATTCACCGACTTCCGAGTGATCGAGGCCGCGGGGTCCTAAGGCATCGATTCGGCCGATAACTAGCCGAAACGCCACTCGCGGTCACCG
>JBDKJR010000133.1:0-12125 GCA_039796515.1 Actinomycetota bacterium | reverse complement strand
ATTTCGGAGAGGGTGCGCGAGGGCACGAGAGCGGTGACACCCTCAACAACAGCGGAGGATTCCCAATCGATCTCGCGAACCGCGACGCGGTATCGGTCGGTTGCCACGAGCGACAAACGGTTGTCGGCGATCTCGAGCTGAACACCCGTGATCACGGGAGTGACGTCGTCGCGTGACGCGGCAACAGCGACCTGCGCCACCGCATCCGAAAAGGCATCGCCGGGGAGAACGCCACTCGCGCCGTCAACAACCGGCAAGCTCGGGTACTCCTCGACGGGCATGCTCGAGAGCGTGAATCGCGCCGAGCCACAGCGCACGGCGATCTTGCCGTCGTCGGTGGTGAACTCGACGGGAGCGTTGGGAAGGCGCGAGGCGATGTCAGCCAGCAGCCGGCCCGAGACGAGCACGGTGCCGTCTTCGGTGACATCGGCGGTGATCGAGGTCTGCGCAGAGACCTCGTAGTCGAACGACGACAACGTGACGGTCGAGCCTTCAGCGCGCAACAACACACCGCTCAAGATGGGCAACGTGGTGCGCTGCGGCAGAAGCTTGACGGCGAATGACACGGCTTCGCTGAACACGTCGCGATTGACCTGGAACTTCACGCGGCTCCCTCTCGGTCGACCTGCCCCGGCACCCGGGGCCTTCCATACTGGCACAGCGCGTGTGCGGGCGGTTGACGAGCTGTGTCTGACGAAAAGTTATCCCTCGATCATCATGAAAGAGAAAAGAAGAACATCATCATTAACCGCTGTGCACAGTGTGCATAACGTTTGTCTCGTCGCGTGAACACTCGGAACTACACGCGTGCAAGATGTGGAGAGCTCGTGGAGACCGCTCCTCGAGTGCGGGGATAACGTCGAGCGACCCCGGTCGTCTTTCACACCATCGAGCGCGTCGTCAACATGTCATCCCCATGCGAGAGCAAAGTTATCCACAGGCTCTCCCCAGTGTGCGAAACGTGCAGTGAACCTGGACGTTTGCTGGAGCATCCCTTCACACAGGGCTCTGCGAGCCCGCGGTGACTCAGCTGTAGCGGTGGTTCTGCTTGATGCGGCTCGTGAGCTCGGTGACCTGGTTGTAGATCGAGCGGCGCTCTTTCATAAGGTCGCTGATCTTCTTGTTGGCGTACATCACGGTCGTGTGATCGCGATTGCCAAACAGTTGGCCGATCTTCGGCAGCGAGAGGTTGGTGAGCTCGCGGCACAAATACATCGCGATCTGCCGCGCCGTGGCAACGGCTTGTGATCGCGATGAGCCATAAAGGTCGTCGACCGTGAGTTTGAAGTAGGCGGCGGTGTGATTGATGATGTCGACCGGCGCGATCACGTTGTCTTCATCGAGCGTGATGAGGTCTTTGAGCACGGTCTGCACGAGCTGCATGTCGACAGGCGTGCGGTTGAGATTCGCGAAGGCGGTCACGCGGATCAGCGTGCCCTCGAGCTCACGGATGTTGCTCGACACCTTCGAGGCGATGTACTCGAGCACGTCATCACGAACCTGAAGCTTGTCGTTCTGGGCCTTCTTGCGCAGGATCGCGATGCGCGTTTCGAGGTCGGGCGCTTGCACGTCGGTGATGAGGCCCCACTCGAAGCGGCTGCGCATACGGTCTTCGAACCCCGTGAGGTGCTTGGGCGGCAGATCGCTCGTGATGACCACTTGCTTGTTGTGGTCATGCAGGGTGTTGAACGTGTGGAAGAACGCCTCTTGCGTGGAGTCTTTGCCCTGCAAGAACTGGATGTCGTCGATCAGCAAGATGTCGATCTCGCGGTACCGCGATTGAAAGAGGCTTGCGCGGTTGTTGGCGATCGAGTTGATGAAGTCGTTCGTGAACTCTTCTGAACTGACGTAGCGAACCCGGATGCCCGGATACAGGCTTTCGGCGTAGTGACCGATGGCGTGCAAGAGGTGGGTCTTGCCGAGCCCCGACTCCCCATAAATGAACAACGGGTTGTAGGCCTTCGCCGGCGCTTCCGCCACGGCGACCGCGGCGGCGTGGGCGAAGCGGTTCGAGCCACCGATGACGAAATTGTCGAAGCTGTACTTGTCATTGAGTCGGCTGTCACCTCGACGGCCTGAGGCATCGGTGGTCGCGGGAGCGACAGATTGCTCGATGTACGAGGGGCTCTGTTCCATCGTGTCGGGGGCCGCGTCGAGCTCTTCGTTCTGGATCTCGGGATTCACGACGATGGCGAAACTCGAGACCGTCTCGCCGGCCACGGTCGTGAGCGCGCTGAGGAGGGGCAGACGGATGCGCTGCTCGAGCATCCCCCGCGTCAACTCATTGGGCACCTCAAGATAGAAGGTGCCCGCCATGACGCCGCGCGCCTCGACGAGGTTGATGAAGCCATGCAGTTGCGGCGTGATGCGATCGTCAGCGGTGAGGACCGCCTTCACCGACTCCCACAGGTCGTGCGGGGAATCGGTGTCGTCCGACATCGCGGGCTCCTTCAGTGAATAGTGGGGCGCCGGGTGGCGTGCACGCGGCTGTGGATAACCAAGAAGCGCGTCGCCGAGCGAGCGCCAGAAAGACTGTTGCCTACTGTAATCCGAGGCGGCGCGTCGTTACCAACGGTGTCGGCACATCGTGTGGATAATGCGGCTTGGCTGTGGGGCAGTTTGACCGGGGCATGGTCGGGACCTATTGTTAACCGGTTGACTTCTGTCCGGACCTGAATCGCAGCGATCGGACATCCGAGTTCCGTCGTCGCTGGCCCACAGGGCCGAGGAGAGAACCATGACCAAGCGCACCTTCCAGCCGAACAACCGCCGCCGCGCGAAGGTTCATGGCTTCCGTCTGCGCATGCGCACCCGTGCTGGCCGCGCGATTCTCGCTGCGCGCCGTCGCAAGGGCCGCTCCGAACTCTCGGCCTAAGCACGCCGGTGCTCCCGCGAGCACACCGAGTCGTCCGTGGTGACGATTTCCGGCGCGCGGTGCGTCGTGGTCGACGTATTGGCACGCCACACGCTGTGCTCTATCGACTCGTTGGCGAGCCCGAGGGGCCGCGGTTCGGTGTCGTCGTTTCTAAGCAGGTCGGCGGTGCCGTCGTGCGCAATCGCATTCGCCGCCGCATCCATGCCATCTGCGCGAGCTCTCTCGCTCTCGTTCCCGCGACAGACCTCATTGTCGTCCGCGTTCTTCCGGGTGCGCATGAGGCCTCGTGGGATACCCTGCGCTCGGAGATCAGCGATGGATTGCGACGGGCGGTGACGGTGTCATGAGAGAGACGCTCCTTCGCGGTGCGCGCACGCTCGCGTTGATTCCGCGCAACGTCGTCGTCGTCGTGCTGCGCGCCTATCGCGCGGTCATCTCTCCTCTGTATGGCGACGTGTGCCGGTACTACCCCAGCTGCTCGGCCTATGCCCTGGGGTCGGTGCAAGAACACGGCGTCGTCAAAGGTGGTTGGCTCAGTGCTCGACGCCTCGCCCGCTGTCACCCGTGGGCCGAGGGCGGCATTGATGATTGGCCCGTGAAAGAGAACTCCCCCTATCGGCGCACCCGCTGGGGCCTGATCGTGCTCGAGAGAAAGGCATAACCCGCCACTATGGACATCTTCGCCATCATCCTCTGGCCCATTAAGTGGGCCATCGAGGCGATCCTCGTGGGGTTCCACACCCTCTTCACGGTTATGGGGCTCGAGAGCCAGGCCGGCCTCACGTGGGTGTTGTCGATCGCGGGCCTCGTGGTTGTCGTGCGGGCAGCCCTCATTCCCATCTTCGTTCGGCAGATTCAGAACCAGCGCAAGATGCTCGAGATCTCTCCCGATCTCAAGAAGATTCAAGACAAGTACCGGGGCAAGCGCGACCAGTTCTCGCGCGAGGCAATGTCTCGCGAGACCATGGCCTTGTACAAAAAGCACGGCACCAACCCGCTCTCGTCGTGCCTGCCGATCTTGCTGCAGATGCCGATCTTCTTCGGCCTCTTCTCGGTGCTCAACAGCTCGTTCATGGGGCTGTCGGGTGTTGGCTTGCTCAACGAAGAGCTCTCGGCAGAATTCGGTCGCGCGACGCTCTTCGGTATCGCTCCGCTCGGAGCGACGATGGTCAACAACGATGGCAACGTCTGGGTGATCGTGATCGCGGCGGTGCTCATCGTTCTTATGACGGCCTCGCAGTTCATTACGCAGCTGCAGATCATGTCGAAGAACCAGAGCCCCGAGATGAAGGCCTCGCCGATGTACCGGCAGCAGCGCATCTTGCTCTACATCCTCCCCGTGGTGTTCCTGTTCTCGGGTGTCGCGTTCCCCCTCGGCGTGATGTTCTACTGGTTCGTCTCCAACATCTGGACGATGGTGCAGCAGTTCATCGTCATTCGAAACATGCCGACCCCGGGTAGTGAGGCGGCCCTGGCACGGGAGGCTCGCCTCGCGAAGAGGCGCCAGCGCCGTGGCATCGTTGACCCCGAGGGTGACGAGGGTGGGGCCGTTGCCCTCGAAGAACCTAAGAAGACGCAGCGTCCTCAGCCCGTGAGCAAGAACCGCGCCAAGAAGAAGGGTGGTCGCTAGATCATGACCGAGACCATCGACACCGCTCTCGACTCCCCCGCCGACGACACCGTTGAGGTCATCGACGCCTCCTCCGCCGTCGCTGGGGACGACGAAGGGGACATCGCGGCTGACTACCTCGAAGAGCTTCTTGACCTGGCCGATCTGGATGGCGACATCGAGATCGCCTCGCGAGCGGGCCGCGTGTACTTGTCGATCGAGGCGGAGGAGCCGGATGCTCTTCGCACGCTCTCGAAGCCGGACACCGTCGCGGCTCTGCAAGAGCTCACCCGACTCGCGGTGCACGCACGCACGGGAGAGTTCTCTCGCTTGATCCTCGACATCGCCGGTTCTCGCGACGCGCGCGCTGACGAACTGCAGCGCCTGGTCGACCGCGCCATCGAGCGCATTGAGGCGGGCGCCGCCTCGGCCGCCCTGCCGCCGATGTCGAGCTACGAGCGCAAGCTCGTGCACGACCTCGTGGGCGAGCGCGGCTTCACGTCGGAGTCGGAAGGCGAGGGCGCTGAGCGCCACACCGTCATCCGTCGTGGCTAACGACCCCCCACTGTTTCACGTGAAACATTGGCGCCTCCCGGTGACGTCGTCATGATCGAGCCCGAGCCGGTTGGCGCTGCGGCTGTATTTGGCGAGCAGATTGAGCTCGCCCGCCGGTTCACGGCTGACCTCGGGGAGCAGGGTGAGCGCCTGGGCTTGATTGGTCCGCTAGAGGCCGAGCGCCTGTGGTCGCGCCACATCATCAATTGCGCTGTCGTCTCGCCCTATCTGTTCGCCGACTCTCGCGTCGCTGACGTCGGGAGTGGCGCGGGGCTTCCCGGGCTTGTGTTGGCCATCGCACGTCCTGACGTGCACGTGACGCTCATCGAGCCCATGGAACGGCGCACCGACTGGCTTCGCGACGAGAGCGATCGTTTGGGGCTCGCGAACGTCACCGTGCTGCGCGCTCGCGCGGAAGAGGCTGTGGCCGCTGGTCCTTTCGACCAGGTGACGGCCCGCGCCGTCAGCGCATTGGGCAAGCTCGTTCCCATCACGGCACCTCTTGTGCGGGCGGGCGGGGAGCTCATTTTCTTGAAGGGATCCCGTATCGCCGAGGAGATCGAGGCTGCCACGGCGGTCTTGCGACGGCATCGGGTGACCAACGCTGAGGTCATCGAGTTGGGTGCGGGCATCGTGCCCGAAGTGACCCGGCTGTTTCGGGCTACAGTAGGCGGGGCATCCTGACGCTCTGCGGTCATTGACGGCGGTGTGGATGCTCGCGGGGCGCCACCGAATGGCGCCCGTTTCACGTGAAACATTCGAGCAGGAGGCTCAGTTGTGACGACCCAGGGACCGTACGACGAGACGACGCCACTGGCGCGCGAGGTCGCGGAGATCACCCGTCGCCGCATCGCCTTGGAGGCAACGACGTTGCCCCTGCCTGCCTCGACGCGCGTCTTCACGGTGTCGAACCAAAAGGGTGGCGTTGGCAAGACAACCACCACGGTGAACCTGGCTGCGGCCCTCGCCCGTTCGGGCGCCCGCGTGCTTGTCATCGACCTTGACCCGCAGGGCAACGCCTCGACCGCTCTGGGCGTCGAGCACCGGGCCGATACGCCGAGCGTCTATGACGTCGTCGTCGGTGACGTTGCTCTGGCCGACGTCGTGCAGAAGAGCCCCGAGTTTGACCAGTTGTATTGCGTGCCCGCGACGATCCACCTCGCGGGAGCGGAGATCGAGCTCGTTTCGCTCGTGGCCCGCGAGCAGCGACTCCGCACGGCCCTCGACGCCTTCTTGGCGTCGCAACCAGAGCCGTTCCACTACGTCTTCATCGATTGCCCGCCCTCGCTGGGTCTCTTGACCATCAACGCCTTCGTCGCGGCGCGCGAGGTGCTCATCCCCATCCAGTGCGAGTACTACGCCCTGGAGGGCCTCAGCCAGCTGCTCAACAGCATCCAGCTCATCGAACGCCACTTGAACCCTCAATTGCGCGTCTCGACGATCTTGCTCACGATGTACGACTCGCGCACCAACCTGGCCAACCAGGTCGTCGACGATGTGCGCGAGCACTTCCCTCAGCAGGCCCTCACGACGGTCATCCCTCGCTCGGTGCGCATCAGTGAGGCGCCGAGCTACGGGCAGAGCGTCATCAGCTACGACGAGGGCTCCCCGGGATCGCTGTCATATCTCGAGGCCGCGGCCGAGATCGCCCACCGCGGGGTGAGCGCCTGATGGCTCAGAAGCGCACAGGCCTTGGCCGGGGCATCGGTGCCCTCATCCCCACGGGCGAGGGCGAGCGCCCGGTCGACGTATTCTTTCCCGCTCCGGCCGCGACCGAGGGTGAAGAACTCGCGGTGGTTCCGGGCGCGCGGCTTGCGGCCATCGCTCCGAGCGATATCGTCCCCAACCCGCAACAGCCGCGCACCGAGTTTCGTGAAGAAGAACTTGCGGAGCTCGTGCACTCGGTTCGCGAGTTCGGCGTGCTGCAGCCCATCGTGGTGCGCGAGCGCGCCGGAGCCCAACCGGGCGAGCCCGCCTACGAGCTCATCATGGGTGAGCGGCGACTGCGGGCATCCACGATCGCCGGCCTCGAGGCGATTCCCGCGATCGTACGCAACACAAGCGACGACAACATGCTGCGGGATGCCCTGCTTGAGAACCTGCACCGCGCGCAGCTCAACGCACTCGAAGAGGCGAGCGCTTACCAGCAGTTGCTCGAAGACTTCGGCATCACGCAAGAGCAGCTTGCCGAGCGGCTCGGCCGGTCGCGCCCGCAGATCACCAATACGCTGCGCCTCTTGAAGCTCCCGCCGCAGGTGCAGGCGCGCGTCGCTGCGGGAGTGTTGACGCCCGGCCACGCACGCGCCATTCTCGCGGCCGGGAGCACGCCGGCCATGCTCAAGCTCTCAGACAAGATCGTGAATGAAGAGCTCTCGGTGCGTCAGGCCGAAGCCGCTGCCTCGCTCTTGAGCGGATCAGCGCCGCGCACGCCCGCGGCCAAGAAGCCGTCAGCGGGCGGACGTCAGGGTCAGCTCAACGAGATCGCGGAGCGCTTGGGCGACCGACTCGACACGCGTGTGGCCATCAGCCTCGGGCAGAAGAAGGGGTCGATCGTGATCGACTTCGCGACGATCGGTGACCTCAACCGCATTCTGGGCGAGCTCGGCGACGAGGGCTTCCGCTAACGAGCGGCCAGCCCGTTGGGTGACGAGGGTTTCCGCTAGCAAGCGGCAAGCCCGCGGCGCGACGTCCTTCGTCTCTGAGCTTGAGGCCGTGCGAAGCCAGGGTGTGGTGCTGCCTTAGGCGTGCGCGTCGCGCACGGCTGCCTGAGCGAGCTCGGCATAGACCCAGCCGACATCGTGACCCGCGGCTTCGAGCGCGAGTGCGAACGTTGAGGTCTCGGTGAGCCCGGGCATGACGCTGGCTTCGAGAAACCAGGGCGTTCCGGCGCCGTCGATGATGAGGTCGATGCGACTAATGTGGCGCAGCCCTAGAGCGGAGTGCGCCGCGAGAGCCACCTCGGTTGCTCGGGCCGCCGTAACCTCGTCAATGCGCGCGGGAGCGTAGAAGCGCGTCTCGCCGGCGTTGTAGCGCGCCTCAAAGCCGTAGACGCCCGATAGCGGCTCGATCTCGACCGCCGGCAGGGCCACGGGCCCATCCCCCGTGTCGATGATGCCAATGGCCACCTCAACGCCCGTAATGCGTTGCTCGATGAGCGCGACGTCGCAGTAGGTGTAGGCGAGCACCATGGCACGCCGCAGTTCATCGTCGGTGTCGACGAGGCTCACGCCCTGCGCTGAGCCGCCCTGCGCGGGCTTCACGGCGACCGGGGGCGGCAGTTCGCCGCGCACGACCGAGAGCACGCTCTCGGCCCCCAGCTCACGGAACGCGTCGCGCGTGAGCGCGATCGAGTGCGGAGTCGGAACCCCGGCCCGCTCGACGATGGTCTTCGCGCGCGGCTTGTCCCACGCGAGCCGCGTCGCGCTGGCTGAGGACCCGACGTAGGGCAGGCCGAGAAACTCCAGCAGGCTGCGCAAGGCGCCATCTTCTCCGCTCGCGCCGTGCAACGTCGGCCAGACGACATCGGGGCGGTCGGCGAGCAGGGCGGGCAAGAGCGAGGCGTCTGGGTCGAGCAGGGTCACGTCGAGGCCGTGGGCGGCAAGGCCATCGGCGACGCGGCGGCCCGACTTGAGCGAGATGTCGCGTTCGTGCGAGATGCCGCCGGCAAGGACGACGACGCGCTCGGCGCGGGCGGGGGCGGTGGAGTCAGTCATGAGCGCAGCATCCGTCGTCAGGAGAGATTGGGCGGGGGGCTCGCCACGTGGGGGTCGTAGGTCGGTACGGGTGTCGACCCGGTCGTGGCGAAGGTCTCGAGCAGCTCTTGTTCGCCGCGCACGACGGTCGCGAGGCGACGGATGCCCTCGCGCACCTCGGCGGGTGGCGGGTAGCAGAACGCGAGGCGCAAGTGCCCGCGACCGGAGCCATCGGCGAAGAACGCGGTGCCCGGCGTATAGGCGACGAGCTCTTTGACGGCGCGCGGCAGCATGCCCTTCGAGTCGAGACCCTCGGTGAGCGTGACCCACACGTAGAAGCCACCGTTGGGCACGGTCCAGCTGAGGTCGGGCAGGTATTGCTCGAGGGCGTCGAGCATGGCGTCACGCCGCTCGCGGTAGAGCGACCGGAACACATCGATTTGGCCGCGCCAGTCGGCCTTGTCGAGGTAGTCACTGATGACCATCTGGTTGAGCGAGCTCGGGCTCAGAATGGCCGCCTCAGCCGCAAGAACGAGCTTTTCTCGAATAGCGTGCGGGGCGAGAGCCCACCCGACGCGGAAGCCGGGCGCGAGGGTCTTCGAGAACGAGCCGAGATACACGATGCCGTCGGTCTCGACGCTGCGCATGGCCGCGGGGGCCGGTCGATCGAACCACAACAGCCCGTAGGGGTTGTCTTCGAGAATCAGGATGCCCGCCGAGCGCGCGATGTCGATGATCTCGAGGCGGCGCTCGCTCGAGAGTGTCACGCCCGCAGGATTGTGAAAGTTGGGGATCAAGTACAGCAACTTGAGTCGCTTGCCCGCGGCACGCAGTGACGCGATGCGCTCGGTGAGGGCCGCGGGAATCATGCCGTCGGCATCCATCGCGATATGCGCGACCTCGGCCTGGTATGAACGGAAAATGCCCATCGCGCCGACGTACGACGGCGATTCGGCGAGAACGACGTCACCCGGGTCGAGAAAGAGCTTGGCGACGAGGTCGAGGGCCTGTTGTGAGCCCGTCGTGACGACGAGGTCGTCAACACCCGCGCGAATGCCTTCGAGCGCCATGATCTCGAGAATGTGTTCGCGCAGCTCAGGGGTGCCCTGGCCCGAGCCATACTGCAGGGCGGCGGGGCCGCGGTCGCGCATGACGCGTTCCATCGACTCTGTGACCGTCTGCAGGGGCAGCGCTGACACGTAGGGCATGCCGCCCGCGAGTGAGACGACTTCGGGGCGCGAGGCCACCGCGAACAGGGCGCGAACTTCTGAGGCGCTCAGGCCGGACGTGCGTGCGGCATAGTGCCCGTACCACGGGTCGAGGTTGGTGCCCTCGCGGGAGATCGTCATGCTGTGCCCGTTCTGGATGCTGGCGTGCGGAGCGTATGAAGCGCCCTCACGGCCGCTCCTCGAGAGCACGTGGGTTCAAGAATACGGGCCAGACGCACAGAAGCCCGCCCCCGATCCGGGGACGGGCTTCTGTGAGGGCCGTGCTTAGGCCAAGAACTCGGCCAAGTCGGCCTCGAGAGCCGGCTTCGGCTTGGCGCCGATGACGGTCTTGACGACCTCGCCGCCGCGGAAGACCTTCATCGCCGGGATCGACGTGATCTGGTACTTCATGGCCGTCTCGGGGTTGGCATCGACATCGAGCTTGACGATCTCGAGCTTGTCGGGGTGCTCGGCGGCGATCGCGTCAAGAATCGGCGAGACGGCGCGGCACGGGCCACACCACTCGGCCCAGAAGTCGACCATGATCGTCTTCTCGTTCTTCAGAACCTCGGCCTCGAAGGTGGCGTCGGTCACATCGCGCGTGCTCATGGGTTCTCCTTGGGTTTCTGGTGGGCTGATTATGCCGACGCGGTCGCCGCGGCGCGGCTGGCGTCGTGAATGGTCTCGAGGTAGTGCTGGGCGTCGAGAGCCGCGACCGTGCCACTGCCGGCCGCGGTGATGGCCTGCTTGTAGGTCGGGTCGACCACGTCGCCCGCGGCGAAGACACCTGCCACGCTCGTGCGCGAGGAGCGGCCATCCACAGCAATCGTTCCCTGCTCGGTGAGCTCAAGCACACCGTGCACGAGGTGCGTGCGCGGGTCGGCGCCGATCGCCACAAAGACGCCCTGCACGTCGAGAACACGCTGCTCGCCCGTGACGGTGTCGACAATGCCGATGCCGCTCACGAGGTCAGCGCCGAGAATCTGCTCGACGCGCGCGTTCATGATGAACTCGATCTTCTCGTCGGCCTGGGCGCGGTCGACCATCGCGGCGGAGGCACGGAAGTGCTCACTGCGGTGAATGAGGTAGACCTTGTCGACGAAGCGCGTGAGGAAGGTTGCTTCTTCCATGGCCGAATCGCCGCCCCCGACGACGGCGACCGTCTTCTGCCGGAAGAACGCGCCATCACACGTCGCACACCACGAGACGCCGTAGCCACTCAAGCGGTCTTCGTCGGGCAGTCCGAGCTTGCGGTAGGCAGAGCCCGTGGCGTAGATGACGGCGTGCGCTTCATGGCGGTCGCCATTGCCGAGCGTCACGGCCTTCACGGGCCCATCGAGCTCGAGCGAGACGACATCGTCGTAGACGATCTCTGCTCCGAACTTCTCGGCCTGCTGCTGCATACGCATCATGAGGTCGGGGCCCATGATGCCGTCGGGGAAGCCCGGAAAGTTCTCGACCTCGGTGGTCTTCATGAGCTCGCCGCCGAACTCGACCGAGCTCGCAATGACGAGCGGCTTCAGGTTGGCGCGCGCGGCGTAGATGGCCGCCGTGTAGCCGGCCGGCCCGGAGCCAATGATGATGACGTGACGCATGGGATTCCTCACGAGGTCGTCGATCGCGGAGTGCGGTCGACAGAAGCAGTAACCCAGCATACGGGGCCGGTATTCCGAGCCCCGGGGAGTTCACAGAGCGTTCATCCCGCTGGCAAGCGGTGCGTCAGCGCTGCAGGCGGCGCCGCACGAGCGCGACGGCGTTCATCGCGTCGGGCACCCGCATCGCGAGCAGCACCGCACCGTAGACGGCAACCATGGGCACTCCGATGAGCGCAACGCTCGCGGCGGCGCCGCCCACCGTGTCGCGCGCGAATCCAGCCTCGCCGAGAGTGCCGAGCGACCAGCCGATGAGAACACCGACGAGCAGGGCGGCGAGGCCGGCGATGATGAACTGGGATGTCCGCCGCGCGATGAGCGCAGCATCCAGCGACCCAATGCGCCGCCGCAGAGCAAACCCACCAATGATCATCTGGAAAAACGCCGCCGCTGATGTCACGAGGCCGATACCGGGAACGATCCACGCGGTCGGAAGGAAGCTGCAGAACGCCGCTCCGATGATGAAGAACAGCGTGTGTGCCGCTTGCAGCCAAAACGCCGTGCGGGTGTCGTCGATCGCGTAGAACACGCGCT
>JBDKJR010000132.1:0-4635 GCA_039796515.1 Actinomycetota bacterium | reverse complement strand
TCGATACCCGCGCCCGCTCCGGCCTGACCCGCGCCGTCTCCATTGCCAAACACGCCGTCGACAATGATGTTCGTCGCCATGCCGAGCAGGGCGGGGCCGACGACGCTCAACAGCACACTGATGACACCGAGCAGAATCACCGTGATGACAAGCGAACGCTCGGGCGCGAGGCGACCGATCAGGCGCTTCGCGGAGGGACCAAAGGTCATCGCCTTTTCGGTGGGCATTCCCATGGTGCCGCCCATCGGACCGCCCATGGGTCCCCGGCGCACTCCCCCGGGAGGGCCGACCGGCCGTGCAGGTGCCGTGCTCATGCGCCCACCTCCGCTCGCAACTGACTATTGACGATTTCGGCGTAGGTCTCATTGCTCGCGAGCAGTTCGACGTGCGTGCCGCGGCCCACGACCCGGCCCTGGTCGAGCACGATGATCTGGTCGGCATCCTGCACCGTGGCGACGCGCTGGGCGACGACGATGAGGGTGGCATCGGTGACCTCGCTGCGCAGCGCGGCCCGCAGTCGGGCATCCGTCGCCGTATCGAGGGCCGAGAACGAGTCGTCGAAGACGTAGATCTCGGGTCGCTTGACGAGCGCCCGCGCAATCGCGAGGCGCTGCCGCTGGCCGCCCGAGACCGTCGTGCCTCCCTGGGCGATGGGCGCCTCGAGCTGTTCGGGCATCTCGCGCACGAAGTCGGCGGCTTGCGCAATTTCGAGCGCGGCCCACAGTTCGTCGTCGGTGGCGTCGGGCTTGCCGAAGCGCAGGTTGCTCGCGACGGTTCCCGAGAACAGGTACGGGCGCTGCGGCACGAGGCCGATGCGGCTCCAGAGCAGGTCGGCATCGAGGTCGCGCACGTCGACGTCGTCGACGAGCACCGATCCCCCCGTCGCGTCAAACAAGCGCGGCAGCAGACTAATTAGCGTGGTCTTGCCGGCGCCCGTGCTGCCGATGATGGCCGTCATCTTTCCGCGTTCGGCCACGAGACTGACGCCATCGAGCACAGGATGCTCCGCTCCCGGGTACGCAAACGTCACGTCGCGCAGCTCAACGCGGCCGCTCGCGGTGACCGTCGTGACGGGGTTCTCCGGCAACACCACAGTGGAGGGCGTCTCGAGCACCTCGCCGATGCGGTCGGCCGAGACGGCCGCCCGCGGCAGCAGCACGGCAATGAACGTCGCCATGAGCACGGCCATCAAGATCTGAATCAGGTAGGTCAAGAAGGCGGTGAGGGCACCGACCTGCATGAGCCCCGACTCGATGCGGTACGCACCGAACCACAGCACCGCGACGCTCGAGACGTTGAGCACGAGCAGCACGATCGGGAACATGAGCGCAAACAACCGCCCCGCTCGCAGCGCCGTGTCGGTGAGTTGCGCGTTCGCGTCGGCGAAGCGGTCGACCTCCTGCCGCTCGCGCACGAAGGCGCGCACGACGCGCATACCCGTCAGCTGTTCCCGCAGCACGCGGTTGACAGTGTCGATGCGCTCTTGCATGACGCGGAAGAGCGGCACGGTGCGCACGATGATCGAGCTCACGGCGATGAGCAGCACGGGAATTGCGACGGCCATGATGAGCGAGAGCTCAAGGTCTTGCTGCAGCGCCATGATGACGCCACCGATCGCGAGAATCGGCGCACTCACGAGCATCGTGCTCGTCATGAGCACGAGCATTTGCACTTGCTGCACGTCGTTGGTCGTGCGCGTGATGAGCGAGGGCGCGCCGAAGCGGCTCACCTCGCGCTCAGAGAACGTGCCGACGTGCGCGAACACCGCCCCGCGCAGGTCGCGCCCGAGGGCCATCGCGACGCGCGCGCCGAAGTAGACGGCCGTGATGGCGCAGGCAATCTGCACGAGCGTGATGGCGAGCATCGCGCCGCCCACTTGCAGAATGTACGCCGTGTCGCCCGTCGCGATACCGCGGTCGATGATCGACGCGTTGAGCGCGGGCAAGAAGAGCGAGGCGACCGCTTGAGCAAGCTGAAAGACGACGACGCCCACGATGAGCAGCCCGTAGGGCTTCAGATACCGCCGGAGGATGAGTGCAAGCATGGCCTGCTCATTCTTCACCTGCGCAGGCTGCGCTCATGACATCGGGCTCATGCTCTCAGCGAACGCGGGGCGACGGATGCTGCGCGCGTTCAGCTATCGAGCCACTTGTTCTCGAGGTGGTCAGCTATCACCCGGCGGATGGTGCCCGATCGTGACCGCAGCACGATCGACTCGGTCGTGATGATGCCGCGCTCGCGCCGCACGCCGCGCACGAGCTCGCCGTCGGTCACGCCCGTCGCGACGAAGAACGTGTTGTCGCTGCGCACGAGCTCATCGGCCTCGTAGACGTGGTCGAACTTCAGGCCCGCCGCGGCGCCCCGCTCGCGCTCGGCATCGCTTCCCGGAGCAAGCCGACCCTGAATGAATCCGCCGAGTGCCTTGACCGCGCACGCGGTCGCGACGCCCTCGGGGCTCCCGCCCGTGCCCACGGCGAGGTCGATGCGGCTGTCGTGGCGCGCAGCGTTGATGCCCGCGGCCACGTCACCGTCGAGGATGAGCCGCGTGCCCGCACCCGTCGCGCGAATCTCGGCGATGAGACCCTCGTGCCGCGGCCGGTCGAGCACCGCGATGCGCATCTCGTCAACAGGTTTCTTCTTGGCCGCGGCGAGCGCGCGAATGTTCTCGGCGATCGACTGCCGAATGTCGAGCACGCCAATGCCCTCCCACCCCGCGACGAGTTTCTCCATGTAGAAGACGCTCGAGGCGTCGAGCATGGAACCGCGGTCGGCGACAGCGATCATCGAGATCGCGTGGCCGCGGCCTGCCGCCGTGAGCGAGGTACCGTCGATGGGGTCGACGGCGATGTCGCACGCGGGGCCCTGGCCGTTCCCGACCACCTCACCGTTGAAGAGCATCGGTGCGTTGTCTTTCTCACCCTCGCCGATGACGACGAGGCCGCTGAAGTTGACGGTTCCGAGGAACTTGCGCATGGCATCCACCGCCGCCCCGTCGGCCGCGAGCTTGTCGCCCTTACCGATGAAGGGCGCTGAGCGAATGGCGGCAGCCTCGGTCGCGCGAACGAGTTCCATCGCGAGGTTGCGATCGGGGTGGAGGAACAGGGTTCCGGTTTCGGTGGTCACCACAGGGGCGTCCTTTCCGTAAGAAGACGGGCGGAGTGCAGGACGCGCCGGGTGGTAGATCAGCGCACCGCCAGACTAGCGGGGCCGAGCCAGGTGCGGTGCGGCCTCTCGGTAGACTCAAGACGCATCCACCACACCCCAGCACGAGGAGAATCATGCCCATCGCCACCCCCGAGCAATACGCCGAGATGCTCGACAAGGCCAAGAAGGGCGGGTTCGCCTACCCCGCCATCAACGTGTCGTCGTCGTCGACGATCAACTCGGTGCTGCAGGGTCTCACCGAGGCTGGCTCTGACGGCATTCTTCAGGTGACCACCGGTGGTGCCGACTACTTCGCCGGCCAGACGGTGAAGGCTCGCGCATCGGGAGCCCTCGCCTTCGCCGCGTTCGCCACCGAGGTGGCGAAGAACTACCCCATCACGGTGGCGCTGCACACCGACCACTGCCCGAAAGACGCGCTCGACGGATTCGTCATGCCGCTCATCGAGGCGAGTGAGGCCGAGGTCAAGGCCGGCCGCAACCCCATCTTCCAGTCGCACATGTGGGACGGCTCGGCTGTTCCCCTTGCCGAGAACCTCGAGATCGCCAAGGCTCTGCTGCCCCGCATGAAGAACATCAACGCGATTCTCGAGGTCGAAATCGGCGTCGTCGGCGGCGAAGAAGACGGCGTTCAGCACGAGGGCTCGAACGAGGCGCTCTACACGACCCTCGGCGACGTCACGGCCGCGGTCGAGGCACTCGGCCTCGGCGAGCAGGGCCGCTACATGGCTGCCCTCACCTTCGGCAACGTGCACGGCGTCTACAAGCCGGGCAACGTCAAGCTTCGGCCCGAACTGCTGGCCGAGATTCAGGCCGGCATCCAGGCGAAATATGGCACGGATGCCCTGCCGCTCGACCTCGTCTTCCACGGTGGCTCGGGCTCGACCGACGACGAGATCTCGACGGCCGTCAAGAACGGTGTCATCAAGATGAACATCGACACCGACACGCAGTACGCGTTCAGCCGCTCGGTCGCCGACACCGTGCTCAAGAACTACGACGGCTTCTTGAAGGTTGATGGCGAGGTGGGCAACAAGAAGATCTACGACCCGCGCGCCTGGGGCAAGATCGCCGAGAGCGCCATGGCCAAGCGCGTGCTCGAAGCCACGCAGCAGCTCGGCTCGGCCGGCCACTCGGGCCGCTAACACTCATCGAGGGGGCCCGCGCGCTACGGCGTCGCGGGCCCTCGCGTTCGCTAGCTACTGATGCGTCCGCCCAGAGCCCGTTCGTCGATGTTGCCCTCTTTATCGCGCCGCAGTTCTTTCGGCAGCGAGAACTGCAAATCTTCTTCGGCCGTCTTGACCTCGTCGACCGCGTCAAAACCCGCGTCGCGCAGGTCGGCGAGCACTTGTTCGACGAGAACCTCGGGCACACTCGCACCGCTCGTCACGCCGACCGTGGCAACACCCTCGAGCCACTCTTGCTTGATCTCACTCGCGTAGTCGATGCGGTAGGCAGCCTTCGCGCCATACT
>JBDKJR010000131.1:0-7414 GCA_039796515.1 Actinomycetota bacterium | reverse complement strand
GCTCGGTGACGATGCCGTCGACATCGCCATAGACGGCGGCCGAGCTCGAGAAGACGAGGTTCTGCACACCCGTGGCGATCATGGCCTCGAGCACCGCGCGGAGTCCGCCCAGGTTCTGCTGGTGATACCAGAGCGGGCGCGCAACCGACTCGGCCACTTGCTTGCGAGCGGCGAGATGGATGACCGCCTCGACGCGCTCGGCGCGCATGAGCTCGGCAAGAGCAGCGGCCGCGCCGGGTTCGGCGAGGTCGAGCTCGTGGGCGGGCATCCCGTCAATGCGGTGCCGCAGGCCCAGCACGAAGTCGTCGACGATGACGGGCTCGTCGCCCCGCATCGCGAGGAGCCGACAGACGTGCGAGCCAATGAAGCCAGAACCGCCGGTGACCAGTACGCGCACAGAGCCAGTCTAGGTGGGGCTCTCGGCCCGCCGTCGACGGCTCAGCAGCGCTTGAGGTCGCGCGCGTTGTTGCTGAGCAGCGAGGTTCCGCCGAGCACCGTGACCTTCGCGGGGCCAAGGTCGAGAATGTCGTCGACGATCGGCGACTCGACGCACGCTGTGTTCGAGATGTACAGGGGCCCGTCAGTAAGGCCCGCAAGAACGCCACCGGCGAGCGCGTCGGGAAAGTTGAAGCCGTAGGTAAGGAACACCTCAGGCGCACTCAACGGATGCGCGAACTCGTTGATGAGGCGCGAGGTCTCAAAGCGGTTCGCCCCGCCGAATCGCGAGATGGACACCCCCGGAATCGCATCGATCGCCGACGCTACACCGGCCGAGACGACTCCCGTGCCACCCGCGATGTTGACGCTGCTGGGCTGGAGGGTGTCGTCAAGGAAGGTGGCGGTCGACGCGGGCAGGCTCGACGATGCACCATCGACAAGCAGAATCGGCACGCCCGCCGAGGCCGCCGCGGCACCCGCAGAGAGGGCGTCGGCGTAACCCGTGCCCGTTGCAACCCACAGCGGCTGATTCGTCGTGAACAGCCCCTTCGCGAGCACACGCTCGGCTATGCGTTGCGACGTCTCATAGCGCGATGCGCCGGATACGCGGCTGACGATCGGCGCGTAGAGCGCGAGCATCGCTTCCACGTCGGCAGACACCACGCCGGTGCCGCCAACGATGACAATCTCATTCGGCATCAAGCGATCGAGTTCGGATCGCACGGCGAGAGGCAGCGACGTCGCTTCCGTCAGCAGCAGTGGGCCACCTTCCGCACGTGCGGCGGGGCCCGCGCTCAATGCGTCGGGAAACCCTGCGCCCCCCGCGATGTAGACAACGGGCACGTTGGGGGTACCGGGAAAGGCGTATTGCGAAATGGCGATGGCCGTCTCATACCGCGTAGAGCCCGAAAGGCGCTCAGCCGACGCCCTCAAAAACTTGCCAGAACTGGGCACCGCTTGTGTTTGAGTCCCCCACGAAGCCGTTGCCTGCCAGGTGTGGGTTCCGGTGAGCGAACCGATCGGCAAGCCCCAGGTGCCGTCTGCGGCGACGACGGTCAGTTGTGCTGCGGCACCATCGAGTCCGGCCTCGACGGTGTGGCGACTCGATCCGCCAACGACCTGAGCCGGCAAGACGGTCACGCTCACATCAATGCGGGTCGTCGACGGCGTCAGGGTCGAGTCAAAGCCCAACAGCGGCTCCCAATTCGGGAATACTTTCGTGACTTGTTCCCACTCGGGGTTTGCCGAGTAGAGCGTCGAGAAAACGCCCGTGCCCCCGGGGCAGCGGCCGCTGAGCTGGGTCGAGGCCGACGTGATGCCCACCGCGCGACTGCCGACGACGGCCGCGCCTCCGCTGTCGCCCGCGCGCACACAGACACTCGCCTCAATGCTGCCCACGCAATAGCTCGGAAGCGTCGTGGGGCACGTGCCACTTCCCACCAGGTTGATCTGGTCGGTCGCGGTGATCGGGCCGCACGTCCACCCTGTCGTTGAGCCTGACTTGCACAGCGTGGCGCCGTTCATCGCAGGGCCGGCGTCGCGAATGACGAGAGGGGTCGATGAGAGCGGCGCTCCGGTCGTGCCGCCACCCCATGTCACGATCTCGGGTTTGCCGACCCAGCCCGGTTCCGTAACGGGGGTCACGCCCAGGTCGTAGAACGTCGAGTCGGTGAAGCCCGGGTTCGGGAAGATGTCACGAACGTGGAGTCCGGCGACGCCGATGTTCTTGAGTGGAGAGCCGGCCGTGCCCCCCGACGACGTGGGCGCCGTGCTCGTGGCCGATACGCGAGTGCCACTGTCGCCCTGGCAGTGACCCGCCGACATCATTTGCGTCTCGCTCGTGACGGTGTCGATGCCGACAAAACCCACGGAACAGCGGTACTGGCCACCATCGGTGAAGAAGTACGGCGTGCCGCCGCGCAAGTCGGCGGCCGGCTGCAGGCCCTCGATCGGCTCACCCATGCGCTCGGCCGCCGGGCCGAACTCGGCGCGCGCTCCGACGCTTTCGACCACGCGCGCATCGGCCTGAGTGCCCACCGTCACGACGAGTTCAAGGCCGTCGAGGCGACTGTCGAGCACATCGATCGAGTCGCGCAGGGCATCCACCACCTCAACGCTCACGGCGCTCGCCTCGGCTTGAGCCAGCCACTCGGCGCCCGACATGCCAGCGTCGCGCTCGAGCGCAGCATCAAGCTCGGGCGGCAAAGCCTCGGCCTCGGCCACGAAGTCGGCGACCTCCACGTCGACCATCTGCACGAGCTCGTGAGGCTCGGCGCTCGGCTCACTCGGCCGCTGCGCGGCACCGGCCGCCGTCATCGGCGCGGCGAGAAGCGCAATGACGACCGTGAGGGCTCCGGCCAGGCCGAATCGTCGTGCTCGCATTGCAGGCTTCTTATCTGTTGGTGGTGAAAAGCAACGCTAGCCGCATGCCTCGTAGCGCGAAACACTCGCGCCCAAAACTCCCGTGCCGCCCATGAGGGTGACGCGCGTGACACCCGCGTCGTTGAGTTGCTCGAGGGTCTCGACGCGCGTGCAAATGCCGTTGGAGAGGGCGAGCGGAGCGCCCTGGGCTCCGGCGATGGCCGCCGCACTCAAGGCGTCGGGAAAGTCGAGACCGTAGGCGATGAAACCGGCGGTGGGAGTCGGGAAGGCGTAGCTATTGAGAAGAGCAGCGGTCTCGTAGCGCGTGCTACCACCCTTGCGCTCGACCGTCGTGACGCCCGGAATCGTCGCCGCGTCGGCGGCGAGCGCCGCCGAGACCACACCGGTGCCGCCCGCGATCACGATCGTCGTCGCCCCCAGCTCTTCGATCAGCGCGCGGGTCTCGGTGTCGAGAGCGGTTGCGCTGCGCGGTACGAGCAACACGGGCCCGCCGAGGTGTCCGGCCGCCGCACTGGCCGCGAGCGCGTCAGGAAAACCTTCGCCGTTGGCGAGGAAGACGACCGGGGCACCGTCGGCCGTGCCCGGCCCGAGGAAGGCTGCGCGAGCGATCGCGCGCGCGGTGGCGTAGCGGTTGGCTCCGGAATCGCGACGCACCTCGGCGGTCGGAACCGCGGCCTGCAGAGCGGCGAAGGTCGTCGCACTCACGACTCCCTCACCGCCCACCACGACAATGCGAGCGGGGTTGAGGCGCTGCAGCTCGGTGCGCACGACGGCGGGCACCCCGTTGGTCTGCACGAGCAAGAGCGGAGCATCCACTTGGGCCGCCGCGGGAGCCGCCGCCAGCCCGTCAGCGAACTGCGAGCCCACCGACACATACACCGTTCCGCCGCCCGCCGGAGTCGGGAACGTGGCTTGCGAGAGCAACACAGCGGTCGTGAACCGATCGGCCCCCGCGTGGCGCACGGCGGTTCCGGCCGTCGGGATGCTCACAAAGGTCGGGCTGCCAAACCAGTCGGTGAACAAGCGCCAGAAGTTGCGGTTGCCGTATGACGAGCACGCGTCACCCGTGCCGTAGAGGTTGGCGAGAGCGGCCGGGTTTGGCGTGTAGGGCGTGTAGTTGTAGAGCCCTGCCGTCGCGTAGTTCTGGATGTAGACCGACTTGCTGCCGCAGGTCGGCGGATTCACGACGAACGAGTTGGGGTGGTAGTAAACGCTCTCGGTCGTGAACGGCTGGTGCTTATAGCCGTTGGGGTTTTGCTTGTATCGCTGAAACTGCGAGGCGGCCGAGTAGACCTGATTGAAGAATCCAAAGTAGAGCGCGTCACAGACCGCGGTGTCGGGGCAGCCGTAGCCCATGGCGATGCGCAAGCGCGTGCTGGAGGGCGCGGTGTTGGTAATGAGACCCTGCTCTTTTTGCAAGGTAACGAGAATCACTTTGGCGCTAATGCCACACGCCACTTGCACCTTGTAGATGATGCGGGCGGCGCGTTCGTTGCTCGCTCCGGTGTATTGCGCGCACCGCGCCGTCGCTGCGCGTGTGACGGTTGTCTCGACGTAGTCGCGCAAGCACAAAGCATTGCCACACGAGGGCTGCATGTCGTTCAAGAACGCCTGAATCTGCGCCTCAGTCATGGCCGCGCCGTTGTAGAAGACGTGGTCGTTGATCAAGTATCCGGCGCTGAAGAGCGCCACATCTGCGGCGGACTCGACGCCCACGCCGGTCTCGACACGGGCGGGGTCGAGCGTCACATCGGAGAACTGTCGATCGTCAACAGGCTCGGGTGTCGGGGCGGGCGCAGGCGCTGCGGTTGCGGGCGCGATCGTGAGGCCAGCGAGCAGCGTTGTCGTGGCGGCGAGCACAGCAAGCGCTGAGCGACCGCGCACCCGCGTCGACACCATGACCATCGTGAACCCCCTGACCCTGCGCGTGACCACGCATCCCCTCCTCCAGAGTAACCCGCGACCTGTATTCGAGGGCAGTTCAGGCCGCGCCCATGTTCGGTGAGCGACCATGCCCCGCGCACCACGCAGCCCGCCGCGCTTGTAGGGTTGCCCGAGTGAATAAGCGCATCCTCATCGCCGGAAACGGCAATGCCGGGCAGACTCTCGCCCGCGATATTCGCGCGCGCGCCAACGGCGATGTCGTGGTGGGTTTTCTTGACGACGTCACCACGGGCTCCGAGGTTCTCGGCACTCTCGCTGACGTCAACGCGGTGATTACCGCGCACGACGTCACACTCGTGTCGATCGCGATGCCGTCAGCCGAAGCGCGCGTCATTCGCGAGTTCATTGCGTCGATTGAATCGCCCGACGTCGACCTCGCGATCGTGCCCCGCACCTACGACATGATTCGCCGTGACACCGTGCACATCGACGACGTCACCGATGTCGACGTGCTCGACCTCGTCGGCCGTAAACCCGTCAAGCATGATCTGGATGCTGCCCGCGACTTCGTGCGCGGCAAGACCGTTCTCGTCACCGGGGCCGCCGGGTCAATCGGCTCACGCTTGGTCTCGCAGCTCACGCTGCTCGAGCCCGCCCTCGTCGTGTGTGTCGACCGCTGGGAGAACGGCGTCTTCGCCCTGCAGATGCAGCTCGCGGGGCGCGACCGCGTGCAGTACCGCATCGCCGACATCACCAACGAACCGCTGCTCGACCGCATCATGGCCGAGACCTCGCCCGACATCGTTTACCACGCTGCCGCCTACAAGCACGTGCCGCTCATGCAGGGCAACCCGCACGAGGCCATTCGCAACAACCTCGGCGGAACCCTTGCCGTGCTCGACGCGGCCATCGCCCACGGGGTGGCGCACGTCGTCTATGTGTCGACCGACAAGGCCGTCAACCCCGTCAACGTCATGGGCGCCACCAAGCGCTTGGGTGAGCTCGCGCTCGAGGCACTCACTCGCCGCGGCACGGCCACGCACTTCAACGCCGTGCGATTCGGCAACGTCATCGAGTCGAACGGCTCGGTCATGCAGATCTTCCGCCGCCAAATTGCGCAAGGCCTGCCGCTGACCGTGACGCACCCCGATGTCACGCGGTTCTTCATGACGATCGACGAAGCATCGCAGCTCATCATTCAGACCACGCTGCTCGGCCAAAACGGCGAGCTGTTCGTGCTCGACATGGGCGAGCCCGTGCGCATTCTCGACCTCGCGACGAGCCTCGTGCGCGCCACCAAGCCCGACCTCGGCATCGAGATCGTGGGCCTGCGGCCCGGCGAGAAGATGTACGAAGAGCTGAGCTACGACGCCGACAGCGTGGCAAGCACCGCGCACGACTCGATCTTCGTCACGCGCGACAGCCCCCTCGCCGACCCCGAAGCGACCCTCGCCGACTTGCGCGTGCTCGTGGAGCAGTCGCGCGACTACGTCCTGGCGCCCGAAGCGCTCGTCGAGCGACTGCGCGGCTTCGGGCTGCCCGTCCAGTGACCGCCGCGCGCGAGCTCGGCACCGTGCTGCTCACGGGTGCGTCGGGGCGACTCGGCCAAGCCGTGCATCGCGCGCTCGAGCAGCGTGCCGACGTGCGGGTCGTGCCGGTGGTGAGTCCGCGGGCTGCGGCGCAGCATCCGGCGTCGATCGCTCTCGACTTGGCCGATCACGAGGCGCTCGCCGCGCTGGTCGCCGAGCACGCGCCCGACACGGTGCTGCACCTCGGCGCCATGGTCGGAGCAGCGTGCCAGACCGACCCGCTCGCCGCGATCGCGGTCAACACGGGGTCGACGCGCGCAATCGTGGATGCTCTCGCCCCGCACCCCGGCGCCCGCATCGTTCTCGCCTCAACCGTGGCGCTCTACGGCGACGCCGGCACCGAACCCTTCAGTGAGGCGGCGCCCCTCGTGGGGCAGAGCGCCTACGCCCGCACGAAGCGGGGCGCCGAGGAGGCGCTCGAGTCGGGAGCCGTCGAGAGCGTGGCCCTGCGCATCGCCAACCTGTGGGGCCCCGGGTTCGACGACTCGCTCGTGTCTCGCCTGCAGTCGGCCACCGACGACTCCCCCGCGAGTGTGCGGGGGCCTGCCGTGTTCGTGCGCGACTATGTGCACGTCGATGACGTGGTCGCCGCCGTGCTCGCGGCCGCGACGGTGGCCCTGCCGCAGCCGCACCTCGTGGTGAACGTGGGATCAGGCGTGGCCACCACCACGGCTCACCTCATCGAGCTGCTCGAACGCCACGGTGTCGTGCATGCCGTGGTGGAAGACGGTGAGCCCACCTGGTCGGTCATCGACCCGAGTCTCATGCACGCCGTGCTCGGCGTGCACGCGCGCTCAGTGGACGAACTTCTGGGCTGAGCCCGTCAGCCATTCGCTCAACACTTCTGCCGCTCGACGACCGTCGTGGTATCGCCGGGCGAACGCCGGGCCACGGTCAACAAGTGGCCGGTAGGCCTCGGGGTTGGCCACGACGTCGCGCAACACCTGCTCGAGCGTTGCCGCCGTCGCCTCAATGATCGGAACCGGCTCGCCCAACTGCCGCTCGGCTTCGGCGCGCACGTAGTCGCCGACGTTGGAGATGACGTAGCGCCCGGACGCCATGGCTTCAATAGCGGCCACGCCGTATGTGCCGATGCGAAATTGGTCGAGAACGATATCGGC
>JBDKJR010000130.1:0-4841 GCA_039796515.1 Actinomycetota bacterium | reverse complement strand
GATGGCCTGGCCGGCGGGGTCTCGCAAGTGCGGGAGGTCGCGGCGACGCTCATCCGCGTCGCAAAAGACCGCGACATCCCCGTCGTGCTCGTCGGCCACGTGACGAAAGACGGCACGATTGCCGGCCCTCGCTTGCTCGAGCACCTCGTCGACGTCGTGTGCCAGTTCGAGGGCGACCGGCAGACGGCACTGCGTTTCGTGCGTGCGCTCAAGAACCGCTTCGGGCCCACCGACGAGGTCGGGTGCTTCGAGATGACGGGCGACGGCATCGCCGAGGTTGCCGACCCCTCGATTTTGTTTCGCTCGGGGTCGACCACGCCCGTGAGCGGCACGTGCGTCGCCATCGCGATGGAGGGCCGCCGCGCGCTGCCGGTCGAAGTGCAAGCGCTCATCGTCGCCTCCAACGCCCCGCAGCCGCGTCGCGTCGTCAATGGCGTCGACTCATCGCGCGTCGCCATGCTGCTCGCCGTGCTCGAACGCCGCTGCGGCATGCCGCTCTCGGGCTTTGACGTATATGTCTCGACCGTCGGCGGAATCCGCTTGACCGAACCGGCCGCCGACCTCGCGATCGCCCTTGCCGTAGCGAGCGCTCGTCGCGAGAAGGCTCTGGATGCCCACCTCGCGGCCATCGGAGAAATCAGTCTCGCCGGCGAGATCCGCGCCGTGTCGGGCGCTCCGCAGCGGGCCGCCGAAGCCGGGCGCCTCGGCTACACCTCGGTGATCGACGCCTCAGCGCTGCACGTGCGCGAAGCCGTGCGGCTCGCGTTCGCGAGCGCCCACGACGAAAAGCTCGACGTTCCCGAGTTCTAGTCGCGCGCGGGCACGAGCGCGGCAGGATCGGCGCGGTCGCATCTGTGCTAGAAGGGCACGCCCCGAAGGCAGGCTCGCATTCGTGGAGTTGGCGCAACTCGCGTGCGAGCATCCACAATCCCGTGCCTTTCGGACACGACCGTGCGCCGTAGAGCACGGTCTCGACCGAAGCGCACGGCTTTAATGTCAAGAACTGACGCGTCAGCGCCGGCTTACACGGCGGATCCGAGCGTGGCGCCCAGCGCGAGTCAGTCGGCGTCGAGCACGCCGCACCGACTAGTCGGCGTCGAGCTTGAGCGCCTCGAGCACGTCGTGCGGGTCGGCCTGCATCGCGTGCGGGCCCGCGACATCGAACCAAATACCCTCGAGCACGCCGATGTTCTGCTCAAGAAAGTCGGTGAGCGTCGCACGGTCATACGGCAGCACGCGGTGCTCGGGCTCGTCGGGAACCATCGCGATGTAGGTCTGGGGGCTCGAGAAGAGCAACAGCATGTACTTATCGGCCTCACCGCGCCGAAACACCCGCACTTGCGCCGGGCCGTCGACCACGAGCAGCGGCACGATGACGTGGTCGTTGCGCAGAGCAAACGCCACGGCCGCGGCATCTTGACGCTCGAGGGCAGCATCCAGTCTCTGCTCGGGCGGGAGCTTCGACGGAGGCAGCGGAGCGAGGTGGCCGGAGGCCGTGCGGCGCGGCTGCGACGAACCGGGGCGTTTCTTCGGGCTGTTGGTGGGCATCCCGACCAGCCTACGCGGCGAGGGCGGGCGCTAGTTGAGGATGAACGGGCGGTCGTCGGTGCTCGCGAACTCGCCCACGCTCACGCTCAGCCGGTAGGTCGCGCCGCCCGCGATGACCGGGTCACGCTCGGCCCCGCAGTCATCGGCGCTCGACCGCGTGCGGCTCCACGCGAAGGGGGTCGTTGACAGCGGCTCGCCGGGCTCGAGAATGCGCTCGGCCGCAACGCCGGGCTCTTGGCAGTCGGTTGACGCCCAGATGCGGTCGTCGCCCGAGGTGATGACGTAGCTCTGCACGTCAGAGCCCGCCTGAATCGAGCACGCCGTTGTTCCCGTGTTGAGCAGCGTGAGCGAGAGCAACGGCTGTTGGCCGGCCGGGTACGAATTGGAGTCGGTGACGGGGGTGACGGTCACCTGTGATGCGGTGCACGCCGCAACCTCGCCGTCGGTCGCCGTGTCGCCGCTCGAGCCGGTTTCGCCCGACTGCGTCGTCGTCGGGTCGGGCGTCGGCTGGTCGGCGGGGTCGCTCGCGCCGGGCCGCACGATGATGAGCACGATGATCACAATCACGGCGAGCGCGACGATGCCCACCATAGCTCGGCGCCGCCAATAGACCTGCGGCGGCAGCGGGCCGACCGGGTTACGGATCGTCGACATGTCGCCAGGGTAGGCCCGGTTGCGGGCGGCGACCGGATGTTCACCGGCGTGTGCCCGTATCACCAGCCCGCACTCAGTCGGCCGGCAGCACTCCGGCTGACTCCAGTTCGCGCGCGAAGGCCGGTGCGAGTGTCTGCATGTAGGCGTCGGTCACATGGTTACCGTCGCGGTACACCACGACTCCGCCGATGACGACCGGGCAGACTTCTTCGTTGCAGAAGTACCGACTCAGGTCGATGACCGTTACCCCATCGAAGCCTTCTGCCGCTGTCACAGCCTCGTCGTCGCCCAGTGCGAGCGAGCGAGGCACGGCGCACAACTCCGCTTCACCACGATGAGCTGCCAAACAGTCCGTCACCGTGTCTCCGACGTTAGGTGTGTCTCGAATGACAACGATGGGTGTGCCCCGTGCAACAACCGGTGCCCACGCGTCTCGAAACCCTGCAACTACTTCATCGCCACGGCCTGCATTGGGGCTACCGACCGACCACGACGTGACGATCAGATCCCACGACTCACGTGTCGCAAGTTCGCCAACGAGTGCGTCGGAGTGTGAAGCACACCGAGCGGCAATGACGGCGTCGTCACCACGTTTCGGGGCCGTGCTCCACGGGCATCCACCGCGAATGGCGATCGTGTACGACCAGCCGCGGGCCTCCGCAAGACGGCCTACCGCCGACTCCCACTGTCCAGCATGCGAATCGCCGATGACAAGAATGCGGAAGGCAGCGTCGACTGGACCTCGTTCGCAACGATCAAACAGCTCGGCAGGTAGCCGGTTGCGGCACTCGTCTTCGACATAGGGTGGCAGGCTCTCTTCAACAATGGCGAGATCGGGCGCCCACGGCCCCCTATTCGCCCCCGAGCAGTCAACGAGGGCATCGATCGACGCGGCCCCGAAACACAGATCTCCCGCCGCGATCGCCTGCTGAGTGCGTTCATCGCCCTCTCCGACGAGGCCGGCGAACCCGATCGCGCCGCCCAGCGGAACGACGATGACAAGCACTGTCGCGACCAGCGCAGCCGCTGCCGTGCGGCGGGGTCGCGCCTCGGTCAGTGACGGGGCCCGGCGAACAGGGTTCTCGACGAAGCGGTAGGTCAGAGCCGCGAGCACGAGAGTGAGAGCGACGGCCGCCGCGGCCCACCCGATCGGCAACGGCGCGCTGAGCATCGCGCCTCCGATGATGATGACGGGCCAGTGCCAAAGGTAGATCGAGTATGACCAATCTCCCACGCGCGTCACGGGAGCGAACCCCGCCCACCGGCTGGGCGACCACCACCCGTTCGATGGCCCGGCCGCGATCACGGCGAGGGTGCTGGCGACGGGCGCGAGCGCCACCCAGCCCGGAAACGCCGTCGACTGCGGAATGAGCGCGGCCGACACCGCAATGCCGATCCACCCCGCCCAGGCGACGGATGCACGCGCAGCGTCGTTCCACCCCTGCAGTCCGCCCCGGCGCAACGCGATCGCCGCGAGCCCCCCGAGCCCGAACTCCCACGCCCGAACGTGCGTGAAGAAATAGGCACCCTGCGCCCCCTCTATCGCGGCGAGAACCGAGGCCGCAAACGACACGACGACGACGAGCACGAGCCCGGCGGTGATGGCGCCGAGAACCCCGGGGCGCCACAGAACGCGACTCACCGCGATCATCGCGATGATGACGAGCGGCCAGACCAGGTAGAACTGCTCCTCGACCGAGAGAGACCAGTAGTGCTGCACGGGCGACGCGGGTTGCCCGATGGCGAAGTAGTCGGCCGAATCCAGAGCCAGCGACCAGTTCTGCACATAGAGTGCGCTCGACACGACGCCGCGAAGTGCGCGAGCCCACTCGGTCGATGGCAACAACGCGAGCGTCGCCGCCGCCGTGACGACGAGCACGAGCAGAGCGGCGGGAAGCAGGCGGCGAGCGCGGCGAGCCCAGAACCGCGCGAGTGCCACGCGACCGGTCTCGACCGCTTCGTCGATGAGATGGCGCGTGATCAGGTATCCCGAGATGACGAAGAAGACGTCAACACCGATGAAGCCGCCGACGAGCCACGTCGGGCGCAGATGAAACACGACAACGAGCACCACGGCGACGGCCCGGAGGGCCTGAATCTCAGCAACGACGGGCCGCTCGCGCTGCCGCTCGCTCTCGCTCACAGCGCCTTCAACATGCGCGTGTTACCGAGCGTGTTCGGCTTCACGCGCGACAGGTCGAGAAACTCGGCGACACCCTCGTCAGGAGAGCGCACGAGCTCGGCGTAGACCTCGGGGTCGACGAGCAGTTGCTCGCCGATCGGCGCGAAGCCGTGACGGCCAAAGAAGTCGACCTCAAAGGTCAGGCAGAACAACCGCTGCAGGCCGAGCTCGCGCGCATCGTCTTCGAGGCTCGAGAGCAGAGCGTGGCCCACGCCGCGTCCGCGCCAGTCATCGCTCGCCGCGAGCGTGCGAATCTCGCCGAGGTCTTCCCAGATCACATGCACCGCGCCGCAACCGATGACCTCGCCCGTCGTGTCATCGACGGCCACGCGGAACTCTTGCAACGACTCGAAAAAGACGACGAGCTCTTTGCCCAGCAGAATCCCCCGCTGCACGAGCGGCTCAACCAATTGCTTGATCGCCCGCACGTCGGCCGTGCGCGCCCGCCGCACGCTGA
>JBDKJR010000129.1:0-7157 GCA_039796515.1 Actinomycetota bacterium | reverse complement strand
ACGACGATTCAGCGGCTGAGGGCCGCCAGTATGCGCAGGATCACGGTGAGCTCGTCACTGGCTGCCCCGCTCGACTCGTCGCTCTCGTCGACCGCGCCCGCACTGTCTCCCGGCACGGCCTCGCGCGTGGGAGCAGGGGCAAACTCGGTCAGGCCCGCGCCGGCGAGCGCGAGTCGGGCGCGAGCCGCGCCCACCGAGCTCGTGAGCTCATCGAGCGACAGGCCGAACGGCGCCGGAAACCCGACCCCGCCAAACACCGCGGGGTCGAGCACATCGAGGTCGACGTGCACATACAGAACCGGCTCGACGCCGTCAGCCCGCGCGGCGGCAACGCGCTCCGCGACGTGGTCGCTCACGGTCAGGGGAGTCGCGCTCGGCATGCCCGAGCTCTCGATGAACTGTGCTTCGGCGTCGTCGAGGTCGCGCACCCCGAGCAGCACGACGTCGGCGGCCGCGACGACTCCTGCGTCAACGAGCGAGCGCAACACCATGCCGTGAAAGGCCTTGCTGGGGGAGGTCTCGGCCGTGTTGAGGTCGGCGTGGGCATCGGCCCACAGCAGAATCACGCGACCAGCGCGGGCCGCGTGCTCAATGCCGGCGTACTCAACGCCGCAGTCGCCGCCGATGATGACGGGAGTGTCGTCGAGCTCGGCGAGAGCCCGCTCGAGCCGTTCGCGCACGAGCCGAATAGAGCTATAGCGCAGGATGCCCGTGCCCTCGCTATCGCCCGCTTCGAGCGGCACGTCAATGACGCGCGTCGCCGCACTCGGCAGGTCGGCGCGAATGGCAGTGGCGCCCTCGACGAGCCGCATGGCCCGCGATGATCCGGAACCTTGCCATTGGGGGACCACCAAAAACGTCGCGCTCATGCAGTCAGTCTGGCACTGCCTCTAGTCGCGCGCCGTCGGGAGACCAGCCCTCCGGTCTCCCGCCCGAAACGGCAGACCCGCGAGTGTCGAGAGAGCCCACTCGAGCGGCCCGCGACGCCTGAGCGCCTGCAGAATGAGCCCGAGGGCGATGCCGCCGATCGCCATCGCGATGAGCAAGGGAATGCCGACACTCACGTCGAACCACCCCGCGGGCCCCAGGTCGGCAAGCGCCGCGATGATGAGCACGTGGGCCGTGTACACGGTCAACGCCACGCGGCCGAGAGCCGTGAGGGGCGAGGCGATGAGCAGGGCAACGCGGCGCGGCGGGGAGCCGTCGAGCACGAGCAGCGCGGCAGCGATAATCGCGATCGCGAGCCCGCCCGCACCCACGAGTTCAGCCGTCGTCCCGCTGTGTGCTGACGCATCAACGCCGGGCAGAATGGCTGCCGCGCCGTAGCCCGCGACGCTTGCGGCCAGCCCGAGCCCGAGCATGGCGAGCCGCACACGCGTGCTCGCAAGACCCGAGCGCGCGCACAACAGTCCCGCCAGCAGCAGGGGCAACCACAGCAGCGCGGGGTAGTAGCCCGTGATGAGCCAGTCGACGAGAGTCGCGAGCGGGGCCTCGGTGAGGGCCCCCGGGCCGGTCGGCCCGGCCCCGGTGAGCTCGACCACGCGATCGCGCACGAGAGGCCCGGCGGCGAGCAATCCCACCGCAAGGGCCGCGAGCAGCCACCGCGGCGCGAACAACAGGGGGATGAGCAACACGAACATCACGCCGTAGCTGTCGAGGATGATCGCGATGCCGCTCGGGAGCATCCACAGCAGAAGCCCCATGATGATGAGGATGCCCGCGCGCAGCGCGAGTCTGCCTCGCGCGGCCCCGCGACGCGCGAGGGGAGGTGCCTCGCCGCCTGTCACGAGCCCTAAGGCGACACCCGCCACGACCGCGAAGAGCACCGAGGGGCGCCCATCGACGAGCAATTCGCCGTCGCCGTCATAGCGCGGCCAGGTGTGCGCGGCCATCATGCCCAGCACGGCGAGGCCGCGCGCGGCATCAACGCCGTGCCACCGCAATCGACGTGACCCCGAGGCCACCGACGCATCGGTGAGCCCCGGGGTCACGGGTGTCGTAGTGATAGTGAACGCTTCGCGCCGAGAGGCCTACTGGCCGATGGCTGCCTGCGAGCCGCCCGACTTGAGGGCTGCGAGGCGAGCCTCGATCTCGGTCTGCTTGTCGAGGTCTTCGAGCGATTCGAACTGGGCGTCGAGCGTGGATGCCGCGAGCTCTTGCTGCCCGAGCACCTTGGCCTCTTCGCGGCGAATCTTCTCTTCGAAGCGGCCGAGCTCGCTCGTCGGGTCCATGATGTCGATGCTCTTGACGGCGTCGATCACTTGCGACTGAGCGTCGGCAATCTTGGCGCGAGCGATGAGCTGGTCGCGCTGCGACCGCAGCTCGTCGAGCTTGCCCTTCATGGCCTCGAGGCCGCCCTTGAGCTTGTCGACGATCTCGGTCTGGCTCGCGATGGTCGGCTCAGCCGCCTTGGCTTCGCTCTCGGCCGAGAGCTGCTTGCCGAGGGCAACCTTGGCGAGGTTGTCGAACTTGTCGGCGTCGGCCGTGTTGCCGGCCGCGCGCAGCTCGTCAGCCTTGGCGCTCGCGGCAACCGCCTTGCGGCCCCAGTCTTGAGCCGAGGCAACGTCTTCGGCGTAGTCCTGCTCGAGAAGACGAAGGTTGCCAATCGTCTGAGCGATGGCGGCCTCGGCCTCTTGAATGCTCGCGGTGTAGTCGCGAACCATCTGGTCGAGCATCGTCTCCGGGTCTTCCGCTGCGTCGAGCAGGGCGTGGATGTTGGCCTTGGCGAGTTGCGCGATGCGGCCGAAGATGGACTGCTTTGACATGGGTGATGCCTTTCTGTCGGTGGTCAGATCGTGCTGGATGATGCTTGGTGAGACCTAAAAGCGGCCACTGCGTCCGCGTCGACCGGATGATCGCGTCGACGATGACCGGCGGCTCGACCCGCCCCCGCTCGAGCCGAAGCTCGGGCGTCGCGAGACGCCGCTCGATCCACTGCGCGAGCTGCGACGGGACCCGCCGCCCGCGAAGCCTCCGCCACTGTTGATCAGCCCGCCGATGACCCCGCCGATCACGGCGTCGCTCAAGGTGCCGCGTCCGCCGCCGAGGCCGCCGACGCTTCCGCTCGGTGCGAGGCTCGCAGAGAGGTCGTTTTCGGCCGACCGCAGCGCTTGCCCCGCGAGGTCGAGGGCGCGCTGTGCGGCCGCGAGCGCGCTCACCGGATCGGCGGCACGCGAGTTGGTGGCGATCTTTTCTTGGGCTTGCGCTTCAGCGAGGCGAGCGCGGGCGTCGGCGCCGACGGCCCCGCGGTGAGCCGCCACATAGTCGACGGCACTCGCGATGCGGCTGCGCGCCGACGTCAACGTGCGCTCGAGAGCGGCATCGGCTTTCGCGCGGCGCTCACTCTCTTCGCGCGCGCCCGCGAGTTGCGCATCAAGTTCGCGATCGACCGTGATGAGCCGGGTGAGCGCGGCGATGGGGTCTTTCGCGTCAGCGGCCGTCAGCGTGGAACCCGCCGCTGTGAGCGCGCTCGTCAAGCCATCGTTTGCCGGCAGGCTCGCTGCCGCGGCGATGCCGGCTCGCAAATCGATGACTTGGGCGGCCAGAGCCGTGCGCGCATCGGCCAGGTCGGCGGCGAGCCGCTCAACAGCCGCGGTGGCCGTGGTCAGTTGTGCGAGGGCGAGTTGCGCCGAGCGCACGTCGATGGCGGCCTCACTCGTTTTTGCCTCGGCCTGATTGGCCGCGGCCTCGGCGAGCTCAGAGTCGACGAGCTCGAGCAGTCGCTGGGCTTGAGTCGGAACATCCACAACGCTCGAGAGGGCCGAGGCGGCGTAGTCGGCCGTGAGGGTAGCGATGGTGGTCGTCGCCGCCTCGATCGCCGCGGGCGCATTAGCGCGCGCCGCCGTGACGCTCGCGATCGCGGCGGGCAGGTCGCTTTCGACATCGCGGAGGGCCTCGAAGGCCTCTTCTTGAGCCTCGAGCAGGTCATCGGCCTCATCGCACGCCGCGACGATCTGCAACAGGGCGGTGCGCTTCTGCTCGGCTGACTCGGGGTTCTCGTCATCGAGTTCGCGGCGCACGCGGAAGGCTTCGGCGACAAGTGCCTTGGCTTTCGTGAGCGCCGAGCGGAATCCTTCCGTCGGCGCAGTGCCGAACTGGGCTTCGGCAAAACTCAACTCTTGTTCGCTCGTCGTGAGGGCGTCGAATGACGACGACGTGGTCGACGCCGAGATCGTCGATGACGAAGACGAGAAGCCTGCCGACAAGGACGCCAAGTAACCATGGCGGGCCACAACCACGACGAGCCACGCGACGAGCAGCACGAGCCGCTCGCTGAAGACGGCGCGACTACCGACGCCGAGTCGGCGGAGCAGCTGGTCGAGGCAGAAGACGCTGACGTGGAGGTGTCGGAGATCGGAACCAGTCTCGACGCCGACATCGACCACATTTTGTCGGAGGCCGGGCAGCGCGAGATCGAGGAATACCGCGATCGCGCTGCCCGCGCCGAAGCCGAGCTCGCGAACTTTCGGACGCGGGTCGAGCGTGACCGCGCCGCGAACCGTGACGCCGTCATCGCCGACGTGATTCGCTCGCTGCTGCCCGCGATCGACGACCTCGATCGCGCGGCAGCGCACGGCGACCTCGAGGGCAGCCCCCTCGAGCTTGTCGCGCAAAAGCTGCGTCTCGCATTCGAGCGCTACGGCCTCGCATCGGTCGGCGTTGTGGGCGAAGCCTTCGACCCGGCCTTCCACCAAGCGATCGTGCAACTGCCGAGTGCTGAGGCGACGTCGCAGACCGTCGCCGATGTCATCGAGGTGGGTTACGTTCTCGGTGACCGCCTCGTGCGGCCCGCGAAAGTGGCCGTCTCGGTGCCGCAGAGCTGAGGTGAACCGTGGCCAGTCAAGACTGGTTCGATAAAGACTTCTACGCCGTTCTCGGGGTGTCGAAAGACGTCAGCGAGGCCGAGCTCAAGAAGGCCTACCGCAAGCTCGCGCGGCAGTATCACCCCGACTCGAACCCCGGAAACGCCGCGGCCGAGGCGCGCTTCAAAGAAATCAGCGAAGCGCACTCGGTCTTGAGCGACCCAACCCAGCGCGCCGAATACGACCAGATTCGCGCGATGGGCTCGGGTGCTCGCTTCACCGCGGGCGGTGCCCCGGGTGGCTTCGACGACGTCTTTGGCGGGATGTTCGGCGGCGGTGCTCCCGGCGGCCGACGTACCGCTCCCGGCGGCTTCGAAGACATCTTCGGCGGCTTGTTCGGCGGCGGTGCACCCGGCCAAGCCGGAGGCGGACGACGCTACGGCGCGCCCACGAAGGGCCGCGACCACGTCGCGACCGTGGGTCTCGAGTTTCTCACCGCCGTGCACGGCGACACCGTGACGCTCGAAAACCCGGGGGGCGGCAAGCCCATCCAGGTGAAGATTCCGGCGGGTGTTGCCGATGGGCAGAAGATCCGCTTGCGCGGCAAAGGCGAACAGAGTCGCGACGGGGGCGAGCCGGGCGATCTCGTGCTGACGGTGCAGGTGCGCCCGCATCCGGTGTTTACCCGCGATGGTCTGCACTTGCGAGTGGATGTTCCCGTCACGTTCGTCGAGGCGGCCCTCGGTGCCACGATCGAGGTGCCCACTCTTGGCGGCGACCCCGTCAAGCTGCGCGTCGCGGCCGGCACCCCGAGTGGGCGCGTGCTGCGCGTCAAGGGACGCGGCGTGACGACCGCCAAGGGCACGGGTGATTTGCTCGCGACCGTTCAGGTGGCCGTGCCGTCACACTTGAGTGCCGAGGCGACCAAGCACTTGGAGCAGTTTGCCGCGGCCTTGCCCGCGGAGAACCCGCGCGACGAGCTGCTCGCTCGCGCGAAGGGATGACGAGAGGCGGTGATCGCGACACAATGACGGCCATGGATGAGAACAGCCCGATCTTCGCGATTGCCGTCGCGGCTGAACTCGCGGGCATGCATCCGCAGACCCTGCGGCAGTACGACCGACTCGGTCTCGTGTCGCCCACGCGCACGGCGGGGCAAAGTCGGCGCTATTCGATGCGTGACGTCGTGCAGTTGCGCGAGATCGCCCGCCTGAGCGCCGAGGGGCTCAACCTCGAGGGCATCCGCCGCATTCTCGAACTCGAAAACGAGGTCGTGGCGCTGCGCTCGCGTGTGCGCGAACTCGAAGCGGCGCTCGCCGACGAACTGCTCGCCCGCCCGGGCCGTCGCGTTTTCGCGGCCGGCGTCGAGGGCGAGGTCGTGTCGATCAAGGCGGGCACTCGCGCGCAAAAGTCGAACCAGCTCGTCGTGTGGCGCCCGCTGCGGCGGGGCTGAGCCCGCGGTGACCGAGAGCCCACTCGACGCACTCTTTTCTGCGCTGCGGCGACGCCCCGACGTCGAATCCCCCGAGCTACGCGCGTGGGATGCCGCCGATCGCTATCTGCTCGACAGGGCCGAGCCCCTCATCGCCGAGGCCTCGACGGTCGTCGTGGTCGACGACACCCACGGGGCCCTCGCGCTCGGATCGCTTGCCCTCGGGGCGGGCTCCGTGCGCGTACATCAGGATTCCCTCGTGGCTCAGCACGCTCTGGCCGCCAACGCGGGTGGGCTCGGTGTGGGCATCACGCAGCACCCGCTCGAGAGCGTCATGACGACGGATGCTCCCCTCGCCCTCCTCCGCCTCCCGCGCTCGCTCGACCGTCTCGACGCGGTTGCGCGGCACCTCGCCGCGCACGCCGGGCCCGATGTCGTGCTCGTCGCCGGCAACATGCTCAAGCACATGACTCCGAGCCAAAACGAGGTGCTGCGCGCGAGCTTTGAGCGCGTCGACGTCTCGCTCGCGCGCGGCAAGGCGCGCCTGCTCACCGCGCGGGGGCCGCGCAGGGTCGCGCCGGCCGAACCGGCGCGCGGGTTCGACCCCGAGCACGAGCTGCACATCGTGGCGCTGCCGGGTGTCTTTGCGGGGGCATCTCTCGATATCGGCACGCGCGCGCTGCTCGACGTGATCGACCAGCTGCCCGCGTTCGAGACGGCCATCGACCTGGCGTGCGGATCAGGGGTTCTTGCCGCGGCGTTGGCGCGCCGCACCCCGGGCGCTCGCGTTGTCGCGAGTGACGTCTCGGCCGTTGCGGTGCAGAGCGCCGCGCTCACGGCGTCGGCCAACGGTGTGCGGGTCGAGACCGTGCACGATGACGGGCTCTCACGCCAGCCCGATGCCAGTGCCGACCTCATCGTGC
>JBDKJR010000128.1:0-5326 GCA_039796515.1 Actinomycetota bacterium | reverse complement strand
GACGTGACCCCGCTCGTCGAACCCCTGAGTATCGACGAAGCGTTTCTTGACGTCTCGGGCGCGACAGCACTCTTCGGGCCGCCCTTTGCTATCGGCACGGCGCTGCGCGAGCGCATCCGCGCCGAGACCGGGCTCGTGGCGTCGGTCGGTGCCGCGTCGACCAAGTTCGTGGCCAAGCTCGCGTCGGGTCGCGCGAAACCCGACGGACTGCTCGTGGTGCCCGCGGCCTCGACTCTCGCGTTCTTGCACCCCCAACCCATCACCGCCTTGTGGGGCGTCGGCGCCGCATCGGCCCAGCGCCTCGAGCGACTAGGCCTGCGCACCATCGGTGACGTGGCGGATGCTCCGCTCGACGCTCTCACGCGAGCACTCGGTCCGGCCGCCGCCGGGCACCTGCACGCCCTCGCGCACGGCCGCGACCCGCGCTCGGTCTCGCCCGAGCGTGCGGAGAAGACCATCGGTCACGAGGTGACCTTCGAGCGCGATGTGGCCGAGCCCGCCGTGATCGACCGCGAGCTGCTGCGCCTCGCAGAGCGCGTCGCCGAGCGGCTGCGTGCCGGGGGATGGGTTGCCCGCACACTGTCGATCAAGCTGCGCTTTGGCGACTTTGAGACCATCACGCGGTCACAGACCCTGCCCGAGCCGACCGACGTCGCGCAGCGCATCGCGACAGAGGCGCGGGGGCTCTACGCCGCGTCACCCGTGGTCGGGCGCGGGTTGCGGCTCATCGGCGTGCGGGCATCCGCCCTACTGCCGACGGGCACGGTGGCCCGCGGACTGTGGGATGACGACGAGCCGTGGCGCGAGGCCGAAGGCGCGATCGACGCTCTCGCCGAGCGGTTCGGCTCAGGTACCGTCCAGCGCGCGTCACTCTTGAAGGGTGCGCCACCGCGCCGAGGGATTGTTCCGGAGGGCGGTGTCGGTCGGCTCGACTAGCATCGAGTTCTCGTGAGTCCGACCTACCGCCGCGCCCCCCACGTGGGCACCTTCGCCGCGGAGAACCTCTCACCCTCCTACCCCGAGCGCGCTGCGCGCGGCACCGCCGATCGCCTGCGGGCCTGGCAAGCCGAAGCCCTCGACCTCTACTTCGAGACGGAGCCCCGTGACTTTCTCGCGGCGGCCACCCCCGGCGCCGGCAAGACGACGTTCGCCCTCCGGCTCGCCGCAGAGTTGCTCGCGCGGCGCACGGTCGAACGCGTCATCGTCGTGGCGCCCACCGAGCACTTGAAGCGGCAGTGGGCCGACGCGGCACATCGCGTGGGCATCCGTCTCGATCCCGCGTTTCGCAATGCGGGGCGCATGGTCGGTCGCGCCTTTCACGGTGTCGCCGTGACGTATGCGCAAGTGGCGGCGCAGCCCTTCGTGCACCGGGTGCTCGTCGAGCAGGCGTCGACGCTCGTCATTCTCGACGAAGTGCACCACGGCGGCGATGCTCTCAGTTGGGGTGAGGCGATTCGGGAGGCCTACGAGGGCGCCACGCGCCGACTGTCGCTCACGGGTACTCCCTTTCGCAGTGACACCGCGCCGATTCCGTTTGTGACCTACGTGCCCGATGCCGAGGGCATCCGCGTCTCGCACACCGACTACCAATACGGCTACGGGCGCGCTCTCACCGACGGGGTTGTGCGGCCCGTGCTCTTTCTCTCGTACGCGGGGCGCATGCGCTGGCGCACGACGAGTGGCGACGAGATGGAAGCCGTGCTCGGGCAAGACGACACCGCTGACATCACGGCCCAGGCGTGGCGAACAGCCCTCGACCCCGGCGGCGAGTGGATGAGCGGCGTCTTGCGGGCCGCCGACACGCGCCTCACCGAAGTGCGCCATCAGGTTCCGGATGCGGGCGGCCTCGTCATCGCCACCGACCAGTCGACCGCCCGCGCGTACGCCGGGTTGCTCGCCTCGATCACGGGGGAAGAGCCCACCGTCGTCCTCAGCGACGAAGCCGGGGCGTCTGACCGCATCGCGACCTTCGCCGAGTCAGAGTCGCGCTGGCTCGTCGCCGTGCGAATGGTCTCGGAGGGCGTCGACGTGCCACGACTCGCGGTGGGGGTGTACGCGACGAGTGCATCCACCCCGCTGTTTTTTGCCCAGGCGATTGGGCGATTCGTGCGGGCGCGGCGTCGCGGCGAGACCGCGTCAATCTTCATTCCGAGCGTGCCGGCCATTCAGCGCCTCGCGAACGAGCTCGAGCGCGAGCGCGACCACGCGCTCGATCGCGCGAGCGACGAGCTGCTCGATGACTCGCTCCTGGCCGACGCGGAGCGAGAAGAGAAGGCGAGCGAGAGCGAGCTGGCTGAGTTCACCTATCAGGCTCTCGAGTCGAGCGCGATCTTCGAGAAGGTGCTCTACGACGGCGACGAGTTTGGCGCGCTGTCACCCGTCGGCAGTCTCGAAGAACTCGACTTTCTCGGCTTGCCCGGCATTCTCGAGCCCGATCAAGTGCGTGACGTTCTCAAAGCCCGACACCAGCGGCAGCAGCGCCGCGCCGCCGAACGGCCCGCGGGCGCGGCCCCGGCGGTGCAACCGATGTACCGCTCCCTCAAAGAGCAGCGTGCCCTGCTCAACAGCCTCGTGGGCTTGCGCGCCAAGCTGACCGGGCTGCCCCACGGGCACATCCATGCTGAGTTGCGTCGCTTGTGCGGCGGCCCCGCCGTCGGGCAAGCCACCGTCGCCCAGTTGCAATTGCGCATCGAGTTGTTGCGCAAACAGATGGCGAACGGCGCGGCGTGACGACGCGCGATGATGGGGGAGTGCGCGACACTCCTTACCTCGTCGTTGACGAGGCCCAGCTCGAGGCGAACCTCGCCGGCATGGCCTCCCACGCGCGTGCCCTCGGCGTCGCGCTGCGCCCCCACGCGAAGACCCACAAGACGCCCGAGATTGCTCGGCGTCAGCTCGCCCACGGCGCCGTCGGGCTCACGGTCGCTACGGTCGGCGAGGCCGAGGTGTTCGCCGACGCGGGAGTGACCGACCTGTTCATCGCCTACCCACTCTGGGCGGTGGGGCCGCGTGCCGCGCGACTCTCATCACTGGCGGGAAGGGTGCGGCTTCGCGTGGGTGCCGACTCGGTCGAGGGCGTACGGATGCTCGCCGACGCCGTTCACGCTGGCACCGCGGCCGCGCCCCCACTCGCCATCGCGGTCGAAGTCGACAGTGGCCACCACCGCAGCGGTATCGCGCCCGAGCGGGCAGCGGAGGTCGCGGCTGCCGCACTCGAGGTCGGGCTGCTCGTGGATGGCGTCTTCACCTTTCCGGGTCACTCCTACGGCTCGGGCGCGGCAGCACCCGCGGCGGGCGACGAAGCGGCGGCCCTCGCGACGGCGCGTGACGCACTCGCGGCCGCGGGCATCCCCTGCCCCGTCGTCAGTGGAGGGTCGACGCCGAGCGCTCGCGCGGCCGACGGTGGGGTGCTCACCGAGCTGCGACCCGGGGTCTATCTCTTCGGCGATGCTCAACAGTGGGAGCTCGGCACGATCGAGCCGTCGACGATCGCGCTGTCGGCGCGGGCAACCGTCGTGAGTCGACGCGACAACGTCGCGGTGGTGGATGCCGGAAGCAAGATTCTGGGCGCTGACCGGGCCGCCTATGCGAGCGGCTACGGCCGGTTGCTCGACCACCCGGATGCCCGCATCACCGCGCTCTCTGAGCACCATGCCACCATCACGTTCACCCCCGGGGTCGAAGCGCCAGCGCTCGGCTCGGTGCTGCGCGTGGTGCCCAACCACGTCTGCAACGCGGTGAACCTCGTGGACGAACTCGTCATCGAGCGCGACGGTGTGGAGGCCTCGGCGTGGAGAGTCGCAGCGAGAGGAGCCACCACGTGATCGACTATCCACCGCCCGTGCGCGGACGACTGTTTCACGAAGCGCTGAGCGAGCCGAAGCGCCCGTGGTGGGTCGCACCGCTCGCCCTCGTCACGTTTGCTGGCAGCATCGTCGCCATCAGTGTGCTGCTGTCATTCGCGGCCGTCGAGCTCGACGTGGTTCTCGGGATCACGACGGATGCGGACGTCGCTGAGGGGGCGCTCCAGATCACTCCCACGCTGTTCCTCGCGAACAATCTGCTGCTCGCCTCCCTCATTCCGCTGTCGATGCTGATCCAGTGGGCGTTCTTCGGGGTTCGACCGCGCTGGATGCACTCCGTCACGGGCATCTGGCGCTGGCGCCTCGTCGGCCGATCGGCCCTGTTCATCGTGCCGATCTTTCTGCTCTACACGGGCATCGGCCTGATCGTCAGCGCGGCGTCGCTCCTCACGGAGCCACCGAGCGGGACGACCATCGCTCTGCTCGTCATCATCGTGCTCACGACACCGTTTCAAGCAGCCGGGGAGGAGTACGGCTTTCGGGGGTTCCTCGCTCGCACGGTCGGCTCGTGGTCAAGTCGCTCCGGAGTATCGTTCGCGATCGCCACGACCGTCACGTCGATCGTGTTCGCCATCGTGCACTTTGCCGCCGACCCCTGGCTCATTGCGTACTACCTGCTGTTTGGGGTGGCGATGTCTCTCATCGTGCGCGCCACGGGCGGGCTCGAAGTTGCCGTGCTGATCCACGTGCTCAACAACGTTTTGCTGCTGATTCCCGCAGTTGTGCTCAGCACGCTGGAAGAGTCGTTGAATCGGGATGTGGGGGCAGCGGGACCGTTCGCTCTCGTTCCCATGGCGGTCATCACGATCATCACGGTCATCGTGCTGCGCTGGGCGAAACGACCCGGCATCGTGGAGAGCGCGCGGGTGCCGCCGGGCCGGCTTGCCCGGAGCGTTAGGAAGTCAGACGTCGAGTGAGCGCGACGCGCGCGTGCCCCGGGCCGTCGTAGTCGGCGTACGCCATGACCCCCTCGATCTCTGCGTCGCCGTGCGCCGTAAACCCCAGCGCGCGGTGAAACGCCTGGGAGCCTTGGTTCGCCGGGCTCGTGATGGCGTCGACCCGCGTGCACCCTCGTGCTCTGGCCGCGGCGAAGAGGCGCTCGTAGAGAGTCGATGCGACACCGCGACTCCGCCACTCCGGAGCGACACCAACGAAGTGGATGTACACCCGCTCCGGATGCGTCGCTGACTGGAACGCCACGACAAAGGCAACGAGACGGAGGCCTCCGTCGGCGTCGACGGTTTCGACGACCTCGCTGAGCACCGTGAAGTGCTGAAAGAACAGTCGGGGCAAGAGCAAGCCGAGCTCGGGTGCCTGCGGAGTGCCCCACCACTCACCGACCGCGGCGAGTACCGGTAAGTGGTCGCTCTCGGCGAGTGGACGGCTCACGAGTCCCTCGGGCAGGGCCGGTAGGCGGTTCGTCACGAGTCGATCGTACGGTTCCTCCGCACCGGCTACCGAAA